>JAFGIU010000116.1 GCA_016929445.1 Candidatus Omnitrophota bacterium | reverse complement strand
CGCAAAATGCTCCCGGGCCGGGAGGTGGTCTCAGCCCAGACTGCGCGGACCTTGCGCGGTCTCTTGGAGCAGGTTGTGGCGGACGGCACAGGCCGCCATGCGCAAGTCGAAGGCTATCGCGTGGGCGGCAAGACCGGCACAGCCCAAAAGATGGGGCCTGACGGCCGCTATTCGCATTCGGATTTTGTAGCGTCTTTTGTGGGGTTTGCGCCCGCAGACAACCCGGTGGTCACCGTGCTCGTCATGCTGGATGAACCGCGCCCTGTGTATTACGGAGGTTTGGTCTCGGCCCCTGTATTTTCCGAAATTGTTTCCCAGGTGCTTCCGCACTTGGGAGTGACGGCCGAGAAACAGGAAGTTTCAGTCGCGAGGGCGCAACCTTGAGTTCTGTCCCACTCTCCAAAATCCTCAAAGGCCTGAATATCATCCGTTGGATGGGGCCGGATGTGGAGTTGCGTTCTATTTCGGATCACTCGCAGCAAGTCCGGCCCGGAGGGCTTTTTATTGCGCTTCAGGGGACGGCGCAGACCGGGTCCTATTTTGCGGCCGAAGCCGTGAGCCGCGGCGCTTCGGCCGTTGTCTTTGTGGATCCTGAAATCTGCGGGGACACGGACGCCCTCTCTCCGGCCACACGGGTGTGGGTTGACGGAGGCCGCCAAGCCGTCTCTCGAATGGCCGCGGCCTTTTACGGATATCCGGGTGAACGCCTGAAGGTCTTGGGCGTGACCGGAACCAACGGCAAGACCACCATCAGTTTCCTCCTCCGGTATCTTTTGGAGCGCGCAGGCCATTCCACCGGCCTTATCGGGACGGTCCGGTACTGTGTCGGCCGCCGCAGCATTCCTTCCAAGCAAACGACCCCAGGCCCTGTAACCCTGCAGCGCCTGCTTTCGGACATGGAGAAGGAGGGGCAGAGATGGGTTGTGCTGGAAGCCTCCTCTCACGCTCTGGATCAGGGCCGTGTGGCCCATATCGGGTTTGAGGCGGGTATCTTTAGTAATCTCACGCAGGATCATCTGGATTATCACAAGAATTTTGAGACATATTATCGCGCCAAGCGCAGATTGTTTGAACTCCTTGTGCAGGGAGGCCTGGCTGTGATCAATGTGGATGATCCTTATGGGGCAAGACTGGGTCAATCCTTGCGAAGGACCCGGCCGGATTTGCGCATTGTTCGCGTGAGTGTGCAGGGAGGAGAAGCTGATTGCGGGGTGCGTGGCGCGAGTTTTGATGCCTCAGGGACCCAAGGGGAGTTTTTTTGGAGCCGGGGTTGCGAGCCCATCCGGACACAGTTGGTCGGCGAATTCAATCTTTCCAACTTGGCTCTGTCTGTAGCGGCTTTGATCCACAGCGGCGTTCATGCCAAAGAGCTTTTTCAGGCGTTGCCGGACTTTGCCGGCGCTCCGGGCCGTTTGGAGCGAATCAGCACGGGGCAGGGGGTTGAGATTTACGTGGATTATGCCCACACACCCGATGCCTTGGAACGAGTTCTCGAAACTTTGCGGCCATTGTGCAGGGAATCTTTGCGAGTGGTCTTTGGATGCGGTGGGGATCGTGATCGCAAGAAACGGCCGGTTATGGGTGAGATCGCCGACCGGCTTGCCGACGCAGTGTACGTCACGAGCGATAACCCCCGCAGCGAAGATCCGGGTACGATTATGGAAGAAATTCTCCAGGGCACTCGCGGACGCTCGCGTTGCGTCGGGATTCCGGACCGATATCAGGCGATTCGCCGCGCGTATGCCGAGTCAAAGCCCGGGGATTGGATTGTGGTTGCGGGCAAGGGTCATGAAGCATTTCAGCTGATGGGGAATGTGACCCACTCGTTTGACGATCGCCAAGTATTGCGGGCGATCATCCGGGAATTTGAAACACGAACAGGAGTCAAAGGGACAGCAGCGGTGACTGCGGATCCGGACGTGGAAAGGGTTAAGGCATGAGAGGCGCGAAGCTGACTTTGGGTGAATTGGCTGCTGTTACTGAGGGACGGATTCTGGACGGGGACCCCAACCTGGGGATTCAAGGAGTGATCACGGATTCCCGGGGCGATTACTGCCGCGGGGCCCTTTTCGTCGCCCTCCGGGGGGGCCGTTTTGACGGACACAATTTTGTGCAGAGCGCTTTGGTTGCGGGCGCAGCCGCGGCCTTGGTGGAGACGCCGGTCTGTAACCATAAGCAGGCGCCTGCGGGCCCGCAGGTGCGGGTGGGAAATACGCTCGAAGCCTTGGGCCGGCTGGCAGCTTGGCATCGCAGCCGTATGCCGTGGCGCGTGGTGGCGGTCACCGGCTCCTGCGGCAAAACCACGACCAAGGATCTGATCGCCGGCGTGCTGTCGGCCCAGTTTCATGTGGCTGTGAGTCCGGCCAGCTACAACAACCATATCGGGGTGCCTCTGACTTTGCTTTCCGGTGACGAGACGATTCAAGTTTGCGTGGTGGAACTGGGTAGCAACCACCCAGGCGAAATTCGTCAGCTTGCGCGGCTTTGCCGCCCGCATTTGGCAGTGATCACGGGCGTGGGGGCCTCGCATTTAGAGGGATTGCAGGACGAAGACGGGGTTTTCGCAGAAAAAACTTCTCTTCTGGATGAGTTGGAATCTCCTGGCATGGGGGTGTTGTGTACTGACGACCCCCGGTTGGCCAGTGTGTTGGAGGAAGGCCGCGAGGGGGTTTTCTTAGTGGGTTATGGACTGAGCGACCGCGGGAGTGTTCACGGGCGCATTGCCGGCCAGAGTCTCAAAGGGACAGAACTGGAACTCTCAAGCGGGCAGATGATCCAATTACCGATGCTCGGGCGGCACAATGCCCAAAATGCCCTGGCCGCCGAAACCGTGGCGCATCTCTTTGGTATGCAGAGTGCGGTCATTGCCGGCCGCCTGTCCGAGAGCCGCAGCCGGCAGGGCAGAATGAAGGTCTTTCAGTCCGGTGATTTTTGGTTGGTGGATGACACTTACAATGCAAACCCGCATTCTGTGTCCATGGCCCTGGACTGGCTCAGGTCTGCGCCTGTTCAGGGAAACAAAATCCTGGTTCTCGGGGACATGATGGAGCTTGGCGGCAAGGAACAGAGTTGGCACGAGTGGGTGGGCAAGAAAGCGGTGCAGGTGGGGGTCGATTATATCGTGGGTTTGGGGGAAAAGACAAAGTGGACGCTCTTGGGGGCCGTTGAGGAGGGTTTACTGCCGGTCCAGGGAATCTACTGCACAAGTCCGGAGGAGGTGGCTTCAATCCTAAAAATGATTGCGAATCCAGGAGACCTGGTATTGGTCAAAGGTTCGCGCGCCATGCGTATGGAGCGTGTGGTCAGTGCATTGAGTCAGGGGCAACTCACTCCGGCTTAAGGAGATTCCGTGTTTTATCATTTGCTTTATCCGTTGCATGAGTTCTTTTCAGGTTTCAATGTCTTTCGATATATCAGTTTTCGCGCAGCCGGGGCCAGCGTCACAGCCTTTTTGTTGAGTATTGTTCTGGGGCCTGCGATTATAAGGCTCCTCAAACAAGCCAAGATCACCCAAACCAAGGCCCAAGAAACGCGTCTGGGTCTGCATCCCGCGCATGCGGCCAAGGCCGGGACTCCCACCATGGGCGGACTCTTTATGGTTATTGCGCTCACAATTTCGGTCCTGCTTTGGGCGCGGTTGGACAATAGCTATGTGTGGATGGCGCTCTTGGCGACTCTGAGTTTGGGAGTTTTGGGTTTTATCGATGATTGGCTGAAGTGGACTCGCCAAAACGAAAAAGGCCTTCAGGCCCGGGTGAAATTTATCGGCCAGATTGTGGTGGGCTTGGGTATCGGCTATTTTCTTTGGCGTGATCCGGATATCGGTTTCCTGACCCTTCCCTTCTTCAAAAATTTCATTCTGCCCATGGGCCTTTTCTATATTCCTTTTGCGGCGCTGGTGGTCACGGGCAGTTCCAATGCCGTGAATCTGACGGACGGTCTGGACGGATTGGCTGCCGGGTGCTTGGCCATGGTGGCAGGCACTTACGGGATCATGAGCTATTTGGTCGGGCATATTCAGCTCAGCGATTATCTCAATGTCATTTATGTGGCCCGGGCTGCGGAGCTTACGGTTTTTTGCTCTGCTTTGGTGGGCACGGCTCTGGGCTTTCTTTGGTACAATTGCCATCCGGCCCATGTATTTATGGGGGACACAGGGGCTTTGGCTCTGGGCGGGGCTGTGGGTGTGGTTGCGGTTCTGATTCAAAAAGAGATCCTGCTTTTGCTGGTGGCCGGGATTTTTGTGATCGAGGCAGGATCGGTTATTTTGCAAGTGGGTTCTTATAAGCTCAGAAAGAAAAAATTATTCTTGGTATCTCCTTTGCATCAGCATCTTCTGTACAAGAAATGGGAGGAACCGCAGGTAACCGTGCGTTTATGGATCGTGGGGTTTTTGTTGGCTGTGCTTGGTTTGATGACACTAAAACTGCAATGACCAAGGAGAGATAATGACTCAAACAGGGGATGAATTCCGGGTTGCGTTGAAATCTCAAAAGGTTGCTGTTTTTGGTTTGGGGCGTAGCGGTATGGCGGCGGCACACTTGCTTCGCCATTCCGGGGCGGAAGTCTGGGCCTATGACTCCCTTGATGAGAAAAAGCTTGGCGACCGGCTCAAACAGCTCAAATCCCAAGGCGTCAAACTGCAGCTTGGCCGCGGTCCCGGACGTGAGATAAGCACCTTTGACTTCATCGTGTGTTCACCTGGAATCCCTCCGCATTCTCTTTGGGTGCAAAAGGCTAGGGTCAACGGAATTACTTTAATAGACGAAATTGAGCTGGCCTGGCGACTGTGCAAAAAACCAATTGTTGCTGTGACCGGTACCAACGGAAAGACAACGCAGACCCTGTTTTTGGCTCATGTGCTCAACCGAATGGGAAAGCGCGCCGTGCCTTGCGGAAATCTCGGAAGGCCGCTCAGCGCTTTTCTTTTGGAAAACGGGTACAAAGCCGATGCTTATATCATGGAAGTGAGTTCCTTCCAACTCTCGCGCACGCGTAATTTCAGGCCGGAAGTCGCGGTGGCCCTTAATCTCAGTCCCAATCACCTGGATTGGCATCCGGATGCTATGGACTATGCGGATGCCAAGGCCCGTTTGGTCAATAATCTGCGGCCGGAAGACTGCGCGCTTCTTAATTCGGATGATGCCTGGTGCGTTGGTCTCTCCGAGCAGACTTTAGGACATGTGCGTTGGTTTGAGGGGTCCAGCGCACAGGCCCGTGAATTGGTTGCGCGCGAAGTTGTCGGGGCCTTGGGTATGGACGAGGACTGGGAGGACTCCTGTGTGGAAGGATTTGTGCGCCCCGAACACCGTATGCAGCGCCTGAACGTTGCGCGCGGCGTGGAGTGGATCAATGACTCCAAGTCGACCAACCCGGGAAGTACTTTGCATGCGTTGCGTTCAGTGGAGACTCCGGCCATTCTCTTAATGGGCGGACGCAATAAGGGGCTGCGTTTCAGTGTGATGAAAGAGATGCTCGCGGACCGGGTCAAGCAGGTCCTTCTCTTTGGAGAGGCAGCCGAGGAAATCGAACGGGATCTTCGCGGGGCTGTGCCCATTGAGATATTCCACAACTTGAATCTTGCAGTGTGGCGGGCGCGTGAATTGGCCTTACCCGGCGATACGGTTCTGCTTTCTCCTGCTTGCGCCAGCTTCGACGCCTATGAAAGTTATGAGGAAAGAGGCAGGCATTTCCAGCGTCTCGTGGAAGAGAAGATAACGGCGGAGGTTTCATAGGAAGTGACGGACGGTGACAGCCCTGGATGGATCCCTGATCTGAGGGCCCGCGCCAAGTCCGCGCGCAGGACGCGCCTGGCCTTGGCTGCGGTGACATTAGCTCTGCTGGCCTATGGGGTTGTCATGGTCTATTCCTCGAGCGCAGTGATTTCCTACCAGACCTATGGCTGGACAGGCCATTTTCTCCTGCGCCAGCTCCTCGCCATTCTCGTGGGGCTGGGCCTGGCTCTGGGTGTGATGACAGTGGAGTACGGGCAGCTGAGGCGTTTGGCCAAACCCATGCTGTTGGGCTGCTTGGTACTGCTGCTTGTCTTGCAGATTCCGGGTGTGGCCACTGAGGCCGGAGGAGCCCGTCGCTGGTTGCGTTTGGGCCCTTTTGGCGTGCAGCCGGCGGAGCTCGCGGGTTTCGCCGTTATTTTCTATCTGGCGGATGTGCTCTCGCGCAAGGCCGCTAATCTGGAAACGCCGTTGCGGCGCTTTGGTCCTGCCTTGGCCGTTCTCTGTATCTTCCTCATCCTTGTGGTAAGCCAACCGGACTTGGGCACGGCCGTGGCCCTGGGGGCTGTGGGATTCATCCTGTTCTATTTGGAAGGCATGCCCCTGAAGATCTTGATCCGGATTTTTGCGATTGGGTTGCTCCTGGTGGTGTTGATGATTGTTGTCGAGCCTTATCGCATGAACCGTATCCGCGCATTCTGGGATCCCTGGGCGGATCCGCGCGGCACAGGCTATCAAATCATTCAATCCTATATTGCTTTGGCCTCAGGCGGGCTTTTGGGCACGGGCCTCGGGCAGGGGAATCAAAAGCTCTTTTACTTGCCCGCAGGGCACACGGACTTTATCTTTTCCATTGCGGGGGAGGAATTGGGCTTGTGGGGCACGGGGATTCTCCTCCTCTTATTTGTCAGTTTTGTGATTCTGGCCGGACGTATCGCACTCAAGGCCACGGACCCTTTTGGAAGGCTATTGGCTGCGGGTTTGGTGTCCTGGATTTCCATCCGCGCTTTGATCAATGTGGCTGCTTGCGTGGGGGCCATGCCTACCAAGGGACTCCCATTCCCGTTTTTCAGCTACGGGGGTTCATCGCTTATGCTCAATCTTGTCAGTGTGGGTCTTCTGCTCAATGTGGCCAGGCAGTGGCAATACGAATTTCCACCGGACTGAGCTGTGAAAACTCTGGTATTTTCCGGGACCGGATATGGAGGACACCTCACTGCCGCGCTCGCAGTCAGGCAAGCGGTTTTGCAGGCGCGGCCTGGGCTTCAGATTGTCTATGTGGCGGCTGAACCGCCGCAACGCATTGACCGTGTCATTCAAAGGTGGAGAGGAGGTGCGCGCTTCATTCCCTTGTGCAGGGGGCAGGGTCCTGCAATTCGTGTGTGCCGGATGGGACAGGTTCTCACAAGTGGATTGTTTGAGGCGCGGCGCATACTGCGTGCCCTGAGTCCTGACGCGGTGCTTGGCTTTGGAGGTTATGGTTCGGTGCCTGCGGTTCTGGCCGCTAGGAGCCTCCGGGTGCCCACGCTTGTCCATGAACAGAATGTGGAGTTGGGATGGGCCAACCGCCTTTTGATTTATTTTTCGGACGTTTTGGTCACAAGTCATGACAAGACACGGAGCCAACTGGAAGCCTCGCGCACTTGGAGCAAGGGTCCGGAGCTTGTCTGTATGGGAATGCCTCTCGAGGAGCGGCCTTACTGCACCCGGGACCAGGCTCGCCAACAGCTCGGGCTTAAACCCAATGCCTTTGTGCTGCTGGTCCTGGGAGGAAGTCAGGGCGCCAAAACTTTGAATAGAATTTTTTATGACTTGATTGGAAGTTTATCGCGAGACTTGGCAAGCAGATTGCAAGTTATTCATCAGACCGGTGAGGAAGACAGTCTTTCCGCCACTCGATTCTACGCAGAAAACCAGATCGACCACCGAGTGATCGCATTTACTCACGAACTGCCTCTTTTTCTCAAGGCCGCAGATCTTGCCGTGGCTCGTGCAGGAGCCGCTGCCGTCCATGAGCTGCGCTATTACGCAACACCTACACTATTTGTCCCTTACCCTCATGCAAATTCACACCAGCAAGAGAATGCGCGCATTGCTCAGGAGGAAGCTTGGGCTGAGATGCACTTAGAAGGCCCGGATACTGCGCAGACCCTCAGGAAATCTCTCAGTCAACTCATTCAGAATCCGGATCAAGTCCGGGAACGTTGCCAAAGGGCGAAAAATATTTCAAATGTGGGATCTGCAAAACAGATCGCAGAGAAGGTGTTTAGTTTGTGCGACGATGAATAGGAACAGCAACATCAAAAATATCTTTGAGGTTGACTCACTTATGGCTGAAGACAAATTTTTGGGAAAGAAAGTCCACTTTATCGGGATCAATGGGATTGGAATGAGCGCTTTGGCTCATCTTCTGTTGGAAAGAGGAGCCGAGGTCAGTGGTTCGGACTTGCAGCTAAGCAGCGGGATTGCTCCTTTGAGGGAGCGGGGAGCCAAAATTTCCGAGGGGCATTTCGAGTGCAATGTGACGGACGCGGATTGGGTCATTTACTCCACGGCTATTTCCAGCGAAAATCCCGAGCTTCAAGCCGCCCGTCGCAAGGCAATCCCTGTTTTGCACCGCGCCCAACTCCTGAGCCTTTTGGCCGGAGAGCACGAGCTCATTGCGGTGACCGGGAGCCACGGAAAGACGACTACCACGGCGATGATTGCCTGGATTCTGCAGGATGCGGGCCTGGAACCCACCTGGGTCCTGGGCGGCAGGCTCCTTCCGGGCGGGGCCAATTCCCAGGCAGGCAGGGGGCCGTGGTGGGTGGTGGAGGCGGATGAGAGCGATGCTTCGTTCCTGCATTTGAGGCCGCAGCATTTGGTGATCACCAATCTGGACCAGGAGCACATGGACTATTACAAGAGCCTGAGCCATATGGAGGAGGTTTACACAGCGCTTCTGGAGCGCATCCGGCCCGGGGGCTGTTTGTATTGGAACCAGGAGGATGAGCGCCTCCGGCGGTTGGCAAAGGGGCGCAGTGGAGCTCAGAGCTTTGGCTGTGGTTCGAATGCGGATCTGCGTTTTGAGGTCCTTTCCCGGGAAGCTTGGACGCTGACCGGGCTCTACTGCCGTCACCGGGAGCCCTTGGGCCGGCTCCGATTACCTCTCATAGGGGAGCACAATCTTGGAAACGCGGCTGCGGCCCTCTCCGTGGCCTTGAACCTGGGAATTCCTGCGCGCAAGGCTCTTGTGGCTTTGGAAAGTTTTCCCGGTTTGGCGCGCCGCTGTCATCTTCGGGGGGAGTCGCACGGGGTCCGGCTTGTGGATGACTATGCCCATCATCCGACAGAGGTCGCGAGCACCCTCTCTGCGTTGGCGGGGGAGAAAGGGAAGGGCCGGCTGGTTGTGGTTTTTCAGCCGCATCGCTACTCGCGCACCCAGGCCTTGGCCGACAGCTTCCAAAAGTGCTTTATCTCTGCGGACAAGGTGGTGATTACGGATATCTATGCAGCCGG
>JAFGIU010000115.1 GCA_016929445.1 Candidatus Omnitrophota bacterium | reverse complement strand
CCGGAACTGCCGCTATGTTGCGGAGCGCCTTAGCGCAGACGGGGGGTTGCAATTTGCGCGTGCTGCCCAGGAGGAGTTGCTCCGGGAACTGCAATCGCCCCGAGGCTTTGAGCGGCTTCGGGTTGACCCGCGTCTGGTGTTTGACGCCGGTTTCTATCCCAATGATATTGAACTCCTCGAGCGGTTGCCCGGACTCCGGGGTCTTCCGGATGTGCGCGGGCTCAATCCCTTGAGTCTTGAGGATCGTCACTGGATGCAGCGGCTGCTGCGCGAAGGGGCGCCGCGCGTATCCGCCTATTCTTTTGTGAGTCTGTGGCTTTGGCAGGATCTGTATTGTTTTGAGTGGAAGCTGGTCCAGGGCGCGCTTTGTCTGTTTGCCTCAAACGGGAACTGCGCCTTTATGCCATTGCCGCCCTTGGGTGGCGGTGAGAGGGATTTGATTTTGCAGCAGTGCGCGTTTGAGTTGGAAGGCATGGGCGCAGGTTCGAGCGCGCGCTTGGAGAATCTTTTGGAGACCGATTGCCGGAGCTTTGAGGCCCTGGGTTGGGAGGTGTATCCGAAAGGGGTCGAGTTTCTTTACGAGCGGAAAGATCTGGCAGAGCTTCATGGGCGGCGTTATGAATCCAAGCGCAATCTGTGCCATCAGTTTGAGGCTTTGGAGCCTGTGTATGCGCCGTACTGCGGCGAAGACCGGGAGGCTGTTCGGGCCTTATACGAAAAGTGGGTTTTACAGAAGAAGGCCCGGCTCCAGGATCCCATTGCCGCAGGACTTCTGGAGGATCAGGGGATTGCCTTGAAACGGGCGCTGGAGAGCGTGCAGGAGCTCGGATTGTTGGGCCGGTGCGTTCGGGTCAAAGGCGAGTTGGCGGGCTTTAGTTTTGGATTTGAACTCAACCCGGATGTCTTTTGTGTGCTTTTCGAAATCACGGATTTAGAATGCAAGGGCGCGGCCGCTTTTCTATTTAGGGAGTTTTGCCGCGAAATGGAGCCCTACCCGTGGATCAATGCCATGGACGATTCGGGATTGGACTCTGTGACCTGGACCAAACGGTCTTACTATCCGGCGGAAGAAATCCCTCTTTTCAACGCGAGGCCGGCGGACGAGTGATTTACTTAGCGAGCCAATCCCCCAGACGACGCGTGCTCATTAAAGAACTTAAGATGCCTTTTCGCGTGGTGTCCTCCACCTACCACGAAGCGCCGCATGAAAAGGGAAGGCCCAGTGACTTGGTCAAGCGGCATGCCTTGGGCAAGGCTTTGGAGGCCCGGGTGCCGGCCAAGAAAGGCTGGGTTCTGGGTGCGGATACGATTGTGTACTTCGAGGGCAGGGTTCTGGGGAAGCCCAAGAGTCTGGCCCACGCCAAGCGTCTGCTGCAAGCCATGTCCGGCAAGAGCCATTATGTTTACACCGGATTGGCGCTGCGGGATTTGGTGACCGGGCATGTGCTAATGGATTATGAGCGCACCCGCGTGAAGTTTCACCGCCTCACACCCGCGTTCATCGACCACTACGTGAAGCAAGTCCATGTGCTCGACAAAGCCGGGGCTTATGCCATTCAAGAAGGCGATATCGCCGAAAGCATCGTGGGTTCTTACTCCAATGTGGTGGGTTTGCCCCTCGAAAAACTCCGGACATTGCTTAAGGCACGGTGCCAGGCACCGGTGCCTGGCACCAGTGCCTGACACCGGTGCCTGACACCGGTGCCTGACACCGCTATAATGAAAGGCAAGTTTTCCGGATTATTCTTAGCGCCAGTTCCAAAGGGGGAGGTGTATTGTGGGCTCGATCATCCATGGGGGCATGGAAGAGGGCAAGCGTCAGGCCATGGAAGTGGCCGAAGACGCGCGCCAAGAGGAATGGGAATCTCCGAGTTTTGTGGCCGACTTGTTTTTAGGGCAGCCGCGTTGGGACATGATGTTTCCCTATCCAGAGCAATCCCTGGAGGATAAGCGCGAGGGCGACGAATTCATTGCCCGCCTTGAAAAATATCTGAAGGAAAATCTGGACGCCGACGAAGTCGACCGCACCGGACATTTGCCCGCTGAAAACGTGAAGGGCCTTGCAGCGCTGGGCTGCTTTGGAATGAAGATCAGCAAGGAGTACGGCGGGCTCGGCCTCTCCCAAGTCAATTACAACCGGGCCATTAGCGCGGTTGCCACCTATTGCGGCTCCACCTCCGTTTGGCTTTCAGCGCATCAATCCATCGGTGTGCCTCAACCCCTCAAACTTTTTGGAACAGACGAGCAGAAGAAGAAATTTCTGCCCCGTTTCAGCCAAGGAGCTGTCTCGGCTTTTGCGCTCACGGAAGTGGATGTGGGCTCAGATCCCGCCCAAATGAAGACCACGGCGGTCCCGGTCGAAGACGGCAAGTACTACCTCATCAACGGTGAAAAGCTATGGTGTACCAATGGCCCGGATGCGGACATCCTTGTTGTGATGGCCCAGACCCCGCCGAAAATCGTGAACGGCCGCGAGAAAAAGCAAATCACGGCTTTTATTGTGGAAAAGGGGATGCCCGGTTTTGAGACCGCGCACCGTTGCGAGTTTATGGGGATTCGCGGAATTTCGAACGGCGTGTTGCGTTTCAAGGATGTGAAGGTCCCTGCCGAGAACATGATCTGGGAAGAGGGTAAGGGGCTGAAGCTCGCCCTCACCACTCTCAATATCGGCCGCCTCACGGTGCCTGCCGCCTGTGTGGGCATCGGTAAGATGTGTTTGCGCATTAGCCGCGAGTGGTGCGGGGAGCGCTTCCAGTGGGGCAGCGCTGTGGGCCGGCACGAGAATGTAGGCGTGACTCTGGCGCGTATGGCTGCCGATTGTTTTGCCATGGATGCCGTGACTTGGTGGACCTCGGCCATGGTGGATGAAGGCCAGGCCGATATCCGTCTGGAAGCGGGAATGGCCAAGCTGTTTTGCACGGAAACCTCCTGGCGTATTGCCGATGACTGCATGCAACTCCGGGGCGGCCGCGGTTATGAAACCGCCAAGTCCCTCAAAGGACGCGGGGAGAAGTGCTACCCGGTGGAACGCATCCTGCGCGACACGCGCATCAACCGCATCATTGAAGGCACGACTGAGATCCTCCACCTCTTTCTTGCGCGCGAGGCTCTGGATGCTCACCTGAGTCTGGCCATGCCCCTCATGAATCCCAAAGCCTCGGCCAAGGAAAAGGCATCAGCCTTTAAGAAGGCGGCGGCCTTTTATGCGAATTGGTATCCGCGACGCTGGCTTAACTGGACCTTCTGGCCCAAACATCAAAAGCAGGGCAGTCTTCTCGGCCATCACCTGCGCTATGTGGAACGCACCAGCCATCGTTTGGCCCGGGCGCTCTTCCATAACTGCATGGTGTACCAGGCCAAGCTGGAAAAGCGGCAGCGCATCCTCTTCCGCCTAATGGATGTGGGTACCGAGCTCTTTGCCATGGCCTCTACTATTGCTCTGGCCAAGTCCCGCATCGACAAAAGGGAACACGCCAAAGAGGCTCTTAAGCTGGCGGATCTTTTTTGCCGGGATTCCCGCCGCCGCGTAGAGCGCCTCTTTGAAGACCATTGGGACAATAGCGATTCCCAGGCCAGGAAGATTGCGGACGGGATCCTGGACGATGAGTACAAGTGGCTTGAGGCCGGGATCATCGACCAGCAGTTCTAGCGCGCACGAAAGATAATTCAATGCCCAAGGTCAGTGTGATCCTGCCCACCCGGGATCGAGTCGAGCTTCTGCAGCAGGCTGTTTTCAGTGTGCAGGCGCAAACCCTCCCGGACTGGGAGCTTCTCCTTATCGGTGACGGCGCCAGCGCGGAACTTTGCGCTGCAGCCGGGGAATTGGCCGCCCGGGATTCGCGCATTCATTTTCACAATCGCCCCCATTACGGGGTCTCCGCAGCCAGGAATTTCGGCCTGCAGCAGGCCAATGGCGAGTTCATTGCCTTCTTGGATGACGACGATCTCTGGCTCCCGGAAAAACTCGAAAAGCATTTGGCTGTCTTTGATTCCTCCCCGGACATTGCTTTGGTCGGGGCTCTCACTTATGTGGAGAAGATTGGAGAGGATAACCGGCACATCACCGAGCCCAAGAAGAGACCGCACTCGGATAGAGAATGCAGCTACCGGCTCTTTGTGGAGTGCGATTTCTTGGCCACCTGCGCGGTGGTGCTGCGCCGCTCATTGGTTGAAGGAATTCTTTTTGACGAGGGCATGCGTGTGTGCGAGGACTGGGATTATTGGGTACGAGTCGCCGAGCATCACCCCTACCGCTTTTTGGAGGAAGCTCTCTCTGTGTACCGACGGCATGAAACCAATATAGGGAACGACCCTGTGGCTGTGGCTGACGGGCATCTGCTCGCCCTCGACAAGATCCAACCCTGCCGGCGACAGGGAATCACGCACGGGCTTTTGAGGCGGAGAAAGGCTTACGAATGGTATAGTATCGGCGTGCTCTGGATGGATGAGCGCGAGTTTGACGGGGCGCGCAAGGCCTTTGGGCGCGCCCTGTGTTTGCAGCCCACTGTGGGTTTGGATCGTGGCCGCGATTCCGAAGAGGCGGCTTGGAAGCGGCTCCTAAAACCCTACCGTTTTTGGTTCAGTTGTCTAAAAGCCAGAATCTCAAACACCATGAGACCTCAACCATGAAACTTTCTGTGATCATTCCTGCCTACAACGAAGCCGCCACAATCCGCACAATTCTGGACCGCGTGATGGGTACGGGCTATGAGCTCGAAGTCATTGTCGTGGACGACGGTTCTGTGGATGAGACTGTGTCCATTGTGGAGAATTACGGGGACGGCCGGATCCGGCTCATCAAGCACACGCACAACCAGGGCAAGGGCGCTGCGTTGTGTACCGGATTCAAAGAGGCGACCGGGGATGTGATTATCATTCAAGATGCGGACTTGGAATATGATCCTTCGGATTATCCCAAGCTTCTCGCGCCCATTGAGGACGGCCGGGCTGATGCGGTCATGGGTTCGCGCTTCACGGGCGAGGCCCAGCGCGTTCACTTCTTCTGGCATTTTGTGGGAAATAAAGCGCTCACCCTTCTCTCTAACATGACTACCAACCTCAACCTCAACGACATGGAGGTGGGGTACAAGGTGATGAAGACCGAAATCGCCCGCCAAATTGAACTGAAGTCGCGCGACTTCCGCTGCGAGCCGGAAATCGTGGCCAAACTCGCCCGCCTCAAATGCCGCATCTATGAAGTCCCCATCACCTATGCCGGCCGCTCTTATGAAGAGGGCAAAAAGATCACCTGGGTGGATGGGGTCAAAGCCCTGGGCGCGATCCTGCGCTTTGCATGGAGCGACTGACAGAACGATTACTTCTTATTTGGAGAACTCTGCAAGCACCATTTGGGATTCGGAGGTGATCCCATTGGCAGCGGCATATCCGGCCGGCACTTCCAAAACCCAGCGAATTTTTTCAGGAGAGCGGTAAGTAGGGCAGGGTTCTTCCCGGCAGGGTGTGGCCTCATGCACAATGCCGGCAACCTTGCCGGAACTCTTCACAAAAATCATGTCGATTGCAAACTGCATTCCGCGCATTGTGAAGGTGGCGAACTGTTCCGCGTCGTAGACAAAGATCATGCCCTGGCCCTCGTCCAAAAACTCCCGGCCGCTAAGCCCCTGGTAACGCTCCTTGGCGGTATAGGCAATTTGGGCCTCGACTCTGGTCTGAACAGCCCGGCCGTTCACGAACTCGACGATCTGTAAGGGTGTTTCTTGCGCAGTTGCGGGCTGGATGGCGGGATTGGCCAGGAAAAGAATCAGGAATGGGGAGAGGACTTTGAGCGTCATATCTAAGCACTATATACCACAAAAGGCTTTTTGATGGACGCGCTATTCTTTTGTCTTGCCTGGGGATTGGCGGTTTTTGTAGGCACAGTGGCAGAATCCGGCAGTGCCACGGTGTTGAGGCCGGTTGCCTTGGTCTTCTTTGATATCAAGACCGCTGTGCTTTGTTTTTATCGCAACATGTTGCTGAGAGTAATGTTACATATTTGAAGCCTATTTGTCTTGTTCTGAGCCAGACAATCACTTTTTTATTTTCCCACGTAGACAAAGCCCTGGGCTTGGTGTAAAACGGTTGTGGGGAATTAGTGGCGTCTGTGGTGATGAAAAGGATTTACAGTGGCTCATCACCCAGAGACATATCTTAAGAGGCTCCGGTTTTTCGGGGTTCTTTTCCTTATATCCGGCATTACCCTGGGATTTCAGTCAGTCCATGGGTCCGCTGCATTTACTTCCAGTCCGCCTATTCTGGCCAAATTCGCGGATTGCGCATCTCTTTCACCGGAATTACTTTCGTCCTCCAGCAATACTCTTAACTCGCCTGCTCTGGAACCTTCAGTTGTAGAGCAGGTGGGTTCAAGTACAATTGTCCGCCATCCGCGTATTGCACGGGCCTCAACTGAAACGCGGTATGAGCCTTCGCTGTTCCTTCCTCTGTCCGAGCTCGAAGGACCTAGGGTGCCTAAGCCCCAGCACAGTCCCTCGAACCGGCTCCAAGCACCGTCATGGATGTTGACGAGTCTTTCCGATGCGAGCGACGCACTCGAAGAACAGCGCGAGACTGTGGAAGTCAATTTGGGAAGCGTGGCAGGCAGCCACTTGGCATTGGACGTGCAGGCTTACAGTTTTCAGGATGTTTCGGGTGCAGTCTTTGCTCCTTCAGTCCAGGAGAGCGGGGTTGTGCGCCGGATGCGGGAAGCGGCGAGCGAGCGCATGCATGAGAGTTTGAATCCGAATAGCACCAGCAGTCTGGATTCCTCCGTTGGATTGGGGCTCAAGAGTTGGGGACAACGATGGGCGGTGAGCGGGAACTTTGTGCCGACACGAGAGCTTTTCGGAGAGCATGCGAGCGCTTACGGCTATGCGCAGCTTGTGAGTACCGATCTCTGGGCCTCCTGGGCGGATACCTTTTTCAAAGTGCCTTTTGGGGTAGAAATTCAGAAGGATGTCTACAACCAGTTTTACTT
>JAFGIU010000114.1 GCA_016929445.1 Candidatus Omnitrophota bacterium | reverse complement strand
GCTATGGAATTTTCATGGATGATAACAATGATCGTCCCACAGACAGCCCGGGATGGCCTACGGGTTCCTCCATCAAAATCATGTGGGACAAACAGCCGGGCCTTACTTTCTGCGGCGCCTATGTGATTCTCATGGTAGATCTCAGCAATTACAGGACAATGAGTTTTTGGATCAAAGGGCAGAAGGGCGGAGAGGCCTTTGAGATCGGGTTGAACGACAATATTTCAAATAAGCGCGAAGATGCGGTCAAGCTGGGATCCATTACGCGGTATTTGCCGGAGGGAGTCACGGCCGAGTGGCAGGAAGTGAAGATCCCGATCAGCGATCTCTTTGGTTTGGACGTGAAGCGCGTGTACAGCATGACTTTTATGTTTGAGGATACAAGTGCCGGGGCTTTTTGGGTGGATGATTTGAGGTTCCACGAGAGTTTGCTTGTTGACCGGGAAACGGAAATTAACGAGCAGGGCTATTTGGCGCTGGATGACTTCAACTATTCCTATCAGAACTTGCTTGGTCGTAAAGCTAATATTTATAAGAAGTTACCATCTGTTATCACCATGGAGCGGGTGGATGCCCCGCGGGTGGGGGACTGGGGCAAGAGCCTGAAGCTCAGCTACAACAAAGAGTCTCTGGGCTGGTGCGGGTATTACACACTCCTCAATCAGATTGACGGAGAGTTCTATGACCTGAGCATGTATAAGTCCGCCACCTTTATGATCAAAGGCGAGGAGGGCGGGGAGATGTTTGAGTTGGGCATGGCGGACCGCAATTGGGTCAATATCGGAGACTCCATCAAAGGCGGCCCGATCGACAAATTCCTCCCGGGCGGTATCACAACCGAGTGGCAAGAGGTCGAGGTGCCGCTGGAGGCATTTAAGGGAATTGATTTTTCGCAGATGGGGTCCTTTGTGCTTAACTTCCACAAGAAGAGCATTGGGACGGTGTACATCGATAACTTGAGGTTTCACATCAAGTCCGAAGAAGAACTTTTGGACGAGTGGTAAAGTAGAGGATTTGTCATCCCCGCGCAGGCGGGGATCCAGTTGGCGAGTAGATTCCCGCATTCGCGGGAATGACACAGGAGGAAGGGAGCATGAGGTTCAAACCAGTGTTTATGGTGGGTCTTTTCTTGAGCGCTGTTCTTGTGTTGGGGATGTCCGCGGCCCAGGCTTCGGCCGGTGCTGAGGAGACGGGCGGCGGGGTGTTGGTCGACAGTTTTGAGAAGAACACCAATGCCTTGGGCGGCCGGGCGGCCACTTACCAAAAAGAGCCTTCGCGCGCCCTGGGCGTGCGCACGGCCCAGAATGCCCGCATAGAGGGCGGCAAGTCCTTAACCCTGAAGTTCGACAAGAAAGGAGAGGGCGGCCCTTATGGTAAAGGAGGCTGGTGTGGTTTTTATGAGCTCCTGAAAGTCGGGGACCAGTACTTTGATGCCACCTCCAAGACCAAGATCACGTTTTGGGTCAAGGGAGACACAGGCGAAGAGAACTTTAAACTGGGATTGGCGGACCGGCAGTGGGATGAGGTCGGCGACTCGGTGAAGTCCAAGCCGGTGACGGATTATCTTGAGTCCGGGAAGATTACGATGGATTGGCAAAAGGTCGAGGTTCCGCTGGCGGAGTTTTTCATCGACATGAAGGAACTGGCCTCCATTGCCTTTTGTTTTGAGACAGATCTCTTTGAAGGCGGGGCCATGAAGAGCACGGTGTACATCGATGATTTGAGGATCGAGTGATGAAGCGGGCTACTTCGTCGTTGCGAGGAGTCCTGATGCCGGCGCGGCAATCTGTGTTCCGCCGTCATTGCCAGCCGCAGGCGAAGCGATCATTGTTCCTCCGTCATTGCGACCCTGAGCTTGCCGAAGGGGAAGCAATCTTTGTTCCGCATAGATTGCTTCAGTCGCTCCGCTCCCTCGCAATGACGGCTACGGATTTGCCCTGCGCAATGACGGGGTTGCTGCTGCTTACGGCAGCGTTTTGCTTCGTAACCCCGGCTTTTGCCGTCGAGCCGCTTCTGGTCGACAACTTCGAAGGACCGGCCATCCAGAACACCCTGGGCAACCGGGCCAATGTGTTTATCCGGGCTCCCTCCCGGGCCATGACCAGCCGCCGGCAGGAAACGGTTAATGGAAAAGAGTCCCAAGTCCTGCTCTTGCGCTTTGACAAACAAGAGGAGGGCGGTCCGTATGGCGGGGGTGGTTGGTGCGGGTATTACACCTTGCTCAAAAAGGGCAGCGAGTATTTGGATGCTTCCCAATACAGCAAGATCAGTTTTTGGGTGCGCGGAGAGGAAGGCGGCGAGGTCTTTCTCATGGGCGTGGCTGACCGGCATTGGGACGAGGTGGGGGATTCGGTTAAATCCGAGCCAATCGGGAAATACCTTTCCGGCGGAAAGGTGACCACCGAATGGCAGCAGGCCAACGTGCCTCTGGACTACTTTTTTGTCGACCGGGCCAAGCTTTCTTCGGTGGCCTTTGTCTTTGACACAGGCGCCGGGGCAGGCACGATTTATGTGGATGATCTGAAGCTGGAGTGACCCAGATTCAGGGACGGTTCTTACTGTTTGCGGAGCTTGCCGGGCTGTAAGAACCGTCCCTGCGCATTCTGCTCACCGCTTGACAATATACGCGCGGGTGTGCTATCTTGGGGATTCCGATTTATAAGTCTGAGCCCCCCTAAAGGTTCGTAACCCCTTACACAACAGGAGGAAGGATCAAAATGGAAGTCATTGTCAAGTCAGATTATGAGAGTATGAGCAAGCTCGCGGCCGAGATCATCGCAGACGTGGTTCGCAACAAGCCGAACGCGGTTCTGGGCCTGGCCACGGGCAGCACGCCGGTGGGCACCTACAAGGAGCTCATTCGCATGCACAAGGAGGAGGGGCTGGACTTCTCTAAGGTGACCACGTTCAACTTGGATGAGTACGTGGGCCTTCCGCCGGAGCACGATCAGAGCTACCGCTACTTCATGAACGAGCAGCTCTTTAATCACATCAATGTGGACAAGAAGAACACCCATGTGCCGGATGGCATGGCGGATGATATTCCGGCCTGGTGCGCTTGGTACGAGGAGCAGATCAAGAAGGCCGGCGGGATTGATATCCAGTTGCTCGGCATCGGCGGTAACGGTCACATCGCCTTCAATGAGCCCGGGTCTTCCCTGGGTTCCCGCACCCGTGTCAAGACGCTGGATGAGGGGACGATCTCAGACAACGCGCGCTTCTTTAAGAGCATTGATGAAGTGCCCCGGTACGCGATCACCATGGGTATCGGCACGATCATGGATGCCAAGACGCTGGTGCTTTTGGCCAACAAGGAAAACAAGGCGAAGGCCATTCTGGATACGATCGAAGGTCCGATCACGGCCAATGTTCCTGCAACGGTTGTGCAGTTGCACCGCGATGCGCTCATCATTACGGACAAGGCCGCAGCTTCTAAGCTCACCAGGAAATATCCTTCTGAGCGCAGTATCTTGACTCGTCCTGTTGCAAAGGTCTAAGACGTTTAACAGGGACGGTTCTGTAAGGATATTGGGGGACACATCTCCGAAAGAGATGTGTCCCCTGAGACTTCGTACGAGCCGTCCCTTTTTTCGCTGGTGCTCAGCACCGGCAACGGAGATGAAAAATGGCAGCGAAAGACACGAAAGCGATTCTTGATTCAATCAAGAAGACGATGGAGGCCTCGGAGCTTTCCGCAGCGCTTAACGCCAAGCGCGCCGGTTCTTGGAAGGCAGTGAGCAAGGACCAGATCGCCCAGCTCGAGGCTCAGGGAAATGCCGCGGAGGATTGGTCCAAGATTCAGGTGGTCCACGGATTTAAGCCGGAGTGGGTCAAGAATACCTACTTTGGCGGAGAGGTTAAGATCGGGAATCTCTCCGGCAAGATTGAGCTCAAGGGCGGGATTCAGATCCCGGCCGGTATTATCGGCAGCCGCGTGATTGATTCCACGATCGGGAACAATGTTCTTGTGAGCGGCGTAACGCTTTTGGCCAACTACATTGTGGAAGACAATGCAGTGGTTATGGATTCCGGCATTGTGGCCGTGCAAGGCGAGACAAGTTTCGGCAACGGCACGGAAATTTCTTTTGCTATCGAGACCGGGGGGCGTGAGGTGCGTGTGTTTACGGAGATTACCGTGGATCAGGCCGCAGCCCTGGCATCTTCCCGCGGGGACAAGCAGTTTTTGGCCGGCTACGGCAGGCTCTTGGAGGCCTACCTCCAAAAGGTCACGGCCACGCAGGGAATTATCGGCAAGGGCGCGCGCCTGATCGGCGTTCCGCGTCTGGTGGATACTTTTGTGGGCCCGGGCGCCAGGATCGAACAAATCACGGCTGTGGAGAAAAGCACCATTCTTTCCAACGAGGGCGAGGCCACGGAGATTCTGGACGGCGCATGGGTGCGCTCTTCGCTGATCCAATGGGGTTGTGAAGTGGCTTCCGGCGCGATCGTGGATCAGTCCGTGATGACCGAACATTCTCACGTGGAGCGCCACGGCAAGGTCACGCAGTCTCTCTTGGGTCCGAACACGGGGATTGCCGAGGGCGAAGTCACGGCTTGTCTGGTCGGGCCTTTTGTGGGATTCCACCATCAGTCCCTCTTGATCGCCGCTTACTGGCCCGAGGGCAAGGGGAACGTGGGTTATGGCGCCAATGTGGGCTCCAACCACACGTCCAAGGCCCCGGATCAGGAGATTTGGGCAGGGGAAGGCACTTTCTTTGGTTTGGGTGTGAACATCAAGTTCCCGTCCAACTTCAGCAATGCGCCTTACTCGATTGTGGCTACGGCCGTGAATGCTTTGCCGCAACGCGTCGAATTTCCGTTCTCCCTGATCAATACGCCTGCCAAGTTCTACCCGGGCGTTTCTCCGGCCTACAACGAGATCATGCCCGCGTGGGTGCTTTCCGACAATATCTATACGGTCAAGCGCAATGAGGGCAAGTACATGAAGCGCAACAAGGCCCGCCGTTCCGAACTGGTCTTTGAAGTGCTTCGTCCGGATATCATTGACCTGGTAATTGAGGCGCGCAAGCGTTTGCAAAGTGTGGCCGAGAAGAAGGAAGTTTACTCGGATCGCGATATCAAGGGCCTGGGCAAGAACTACTTGCTGGAAGCTTCCCGCGAAAAGGCGATCGAGACGTACACCTTCTATCTGCAGTATTACGGACTTCTGGGTCTGAAGAAGCAACTGGAGAATAATGCCGGCACCACGGTCTTGGAAGACAAAACCAGTGACGCGCGTTGGGAGCACGAGCGCGCCGTACTGAACGCGGAGCTTCCGGGCGTGGCTGTCGAGGATCTGCTGCAGAAGCTTGCGGACATGCAGAAGATCATTTGTGACGCAGTGCGTATTTCCAAGGAGAAGGACGATAAGCGCGGGGCGCGGATCATTGACGACTACCCGGAGGCGCACGCACCGGCCTCTGAGGACAGCTTTGTCAAGGAGACCGTGAAGGTCACGGAGCAGATGGTCTCGGAGATCCAGGCTTTGATCTCCAAGCTTGCCAAGAAGGCCACTGCTGCGGCGTAGTCAGAATACCGTAGGGAAGGGACGCAAAGTTTCAGGGGACATATCTCCTTCGGAGATGTGTCCCCTCAGGTC
>JAFGIU010000113.1 GCA_016929445.1 Candidatus Omnitrophota bacterium | reverse complement strand
CGGCGGGCAAGCGCGACTATGTGGCGCCCCTGGCCAGGGCTGCGATCGCTGCCGGCGCGGACGGAATTATTGTGGAAGTCCACGACAAACCCGAAGAGGCGGTTTGTGACGGACCGCAGGCCTTGTTGCCCAAGGCCTTTGACCAGCTCATGAAGGAATTGCGGGGTATTGCCGAAGTCTTTGGCAGGACCCTTTAACCGTTTCGAACCCATCCGGTTCATTTCGGCTCCTCCACTAGATGAACTCCGAGGAGTCCTGCCTGAACCATTCCTTTGGCCCCCCGTGCAATGAAAAGCCGGTGTCCGGGGTCGGCATCTCTTTTGGCCATGACAGTGATTTCATTTAAAACTGGGTCAAACGCCCTTACCGTGTAGTCCGGGTTGAGTCCGTAGGGCTCCACAGAACGAATCTTTCCGTCACTATAAAGCAATTTCATGGCGGCGCTGCGCCCTCCGCGCAGAAAGGCCGCGCTGATGTCCTCGACTTCGGTTTCCCAAAAGCTGAAGGGAGGAGCCTCGTCAATCATGGCCAGAAGAACCCCCTCTATCCGGCGTGTGCTGCTGCTCAAATGAATCGGTGTGCCCAGATACGGGTCGTTGGTGCTTTTGCCCGGGGACATGTACCAGCTCGGGGATTGGGACACAGGCTCGCCCAAGGTCCCTGATTCATAACCTTTGGCAAAGAGCCGGTAACGGCCGGGCCGCATCACCAAAATCTCAAATGCGCCGCCCGCATCACAGCGAGTGGAATAGGTTCGGCCGTTAACCACGTGAACAGCGTGCACGGGAACGCGTTGATCCTGGCCTGTCTCAACTCTGCCGGAGATACGATACAGTGCTTCGGGCTTCCAGGCATCGACCCATAAAGCCTGGTCCTGTTCTGTGAGGGCCCGCACATCCCAGTGTTTCCAAGTGGGTCCCTCCGCGTTCATCAGGGCTGCAGGGGCCGGCGAATGTCCGACAATGCCCAAAGCGTGTCCGATTTCATGGGCCAGAACCGGAAAGCTCAGGGCTTCCAGCCCCTCGCGCACATTGAGGAACACATAGCCTCCCTCGTAATGATCCGGGCTCTGGCCAAAGCAGCGGCTGCGGTGAGCCGCGGGCGCCTCAAACAAATAATCGCTGTCCAACACAATACGGAGGATACCGTCCCGGGGGATTTCGTGGGGGAGGGTGTAGTGCTCTGCGCTCAGGCCAACGAACTTAAACTCCATTGGGGCCTTGGGAACAGAGGTCCAGAGCTCAAACACCCGCTCAATTCTTTGGAGCGCGGAGTCGGGAGTGGGGACGGGTTCCACAGCTTCCGGCACCCACATCCGGGCACTTACCTTGTAGCGGAGAGTCTCGGCCAGGGCGGATTTCGGATAGAGGCCCAGGGTCAAGCTGAGGAATAAGAGAAGGACAGAGTAAGGGGTCTTGCGAAGGAACACTATATAACACCTTATATTGATGTGAGATACAAAAGAAAATAGTCGTAATTCGGCATTGGAGGCCCTTGTGGTGCCCCTGCCTAATGCTATACTTGAATAAATATCAGGTAGCTTTTATTAAGTAACCTGGTACTGGCTAGCGAGCACCATGCCGCCTCTATAGAGAGGAAGGGGCATCGCTCGCATTGCCCTGGCTGAGAATACGATACAGGGCAAACCGGAATAACGAAAGGCCCAGAGGGACTAAACAAGACAGTCCACACCGCTGGGGGCGAAAGCTGGGTGGTGGGATGAAATTGACCAAAGCACTTAAGAATAATCGGGGGGTCACCCTTTTTGAGGTGCTCGTCAGCAGTTTTATACTGACGATTGCACTTGGGGGACTCATTGCGAGCATCGGGCATTCGCTTTATCTCATCGATGTGAGCGGAGAGCAAACGACGGCCAGCGAGCATCTGCACGATATGGTGGAGCAGATTCGGGCTGAGCCGTGGGATCAGATGGGGACTACCTTCCCGGAGTCTGTCACGAACGGCGACGGGAATGAGTATGCGGGTGTGGTCGGGGAATTGGTGCTCGGCAACGAGCAGATCTGGGTCAGGTATCCGGCAAGTACGGATCTGGACGGAGACGCGGATCCGGACCTGGTTGAAGTTGAAGTCACTTTGCAGTGGCAAGACAAGAGGGGACACCCGCATGTGGCGTCACTCACGACATTCAGGGCCCGCTAAGAACAAAGGCGGGTTTCTTTCCTGTGCTGGTCTTTCGGTAATGGAAGTCATGGTGAGCACGGCGATCCTTTCGGGCATCTTGATAGCGCTGGCCATGATCCAGGTTTCCGGAAAGGATATGTACGAGATCGGCCAGGCCAGAGCAGACATGCAGGCGCAGGCCCGGAATGCCATCCAGCGCATTGGGGATGATCTGCGGAATGCGACGGTAACATCGGCGGGGATTCCTTCGCCAAACCTTCAAATCGCCGCGGCTCCTCCGAACAATACAGGGCTCACGTTTTCCATTCCCTCAGACTTGGATGGAAACGGATTGATTACAGATGCCAACGGACAGTTGGAGTGGGACACCGGGAATCCCATAACCTATCAATTCCTGGCCGACACCTCTCAACTGGTGCGCCGGCAGGGAGCGAATACCACGGTCCTGGCCAATAATGTTCAGAGTGTGGAGTTCTTTAATTTCATGATGGATTCCGGGCTGGAAAGGGAAGAGCTCCGGATCGATTTGACGCTGGTAAAGACGACCGGAACTCAGCGGGTCATTACCTATGACTACTCTACGGTCATTCAAGTGAGGAATTGAGATGAATAAGCTGCGGGAAACCTTGCTGCGGGGTGTGGGGGACGAACGGGGGCATATCCTCATATTGTCCTATATGGCGGTGTCCTTCTTTTTGCTGGTCTCTGCGACTTTATTTTCTAAAGCGATCGTGGAACGGAATCTGACATTTCGCAGTGGACTCCAATCCGAGGTTTTCTATTTGGCCGAAGGCGCGATCGATAATGCCATTGCTACCGTGCGAGGGCAAATGGCAACCGGCGTGTTGGATCCCGGTATCAATGTCTACAACCATCTGGCAAGTTTTCAGACATCCGAGCTCCTCGGGCTGCAAATCCCGGTGACAGTGACGGCCTTGGATGCCGCTGATCGAGTGGAACAGGATGGCGCCACGACTGTTCTGGTGCGGAACTATGATGTGGCGGTGAGTGTGGGTCACCCGGACAATCCGAATGTCTCGGTCACGATGCATCAAATTATCGGCCGCCGTCTAATCTCTCCTTTTCAATTTTCCGCTTACTACTCTGAGGATTTGGAAATACTGCCCGGCCCTCCCATGACTTTGGCCGGCAGGGTCCATTCCAATAAGGATATTTATTTGGGAGCAAACAATACATTGACCCTGGATACAGAGCAAGTGCGCGCGGCCGGAGAAATCTATAACCGGCGCAAGGATGATACCAGCGTGCCCGGCGGGGACGTAGAGATCTTGGTGGCCGGGAGCAGTCCGGCAGTGTACGAAGAGATGAACGGCTTGGATAGTTCAGACCCGGATTGGCTTGCGGAATCCTTAAACCGTTGGAACGGTTCCGTGCAAACGGCCAGTCACGGGGTGACGGAGATGGGCATCCCGAAGATTGAATCCATTCAGAAGGATGGTTATTATGCCGGAGAAGCAGGCTTGACGATGACCGACGGAGTGCTCTACCGGGATGGTTTCGCACTGATTGAGGGTGTGGATTATCCGCCGGGGACAGTCTCCACATCAACTTCGGTTTTTAATTTCAGGGAGAACACCAATGTGCATATGGATACGGTGAATCTCTCGATGCTTGCGGGCTACGCCCCGGGAGATCCGCCCAATGCCCCGAGTTTTCCGAACAACCTCCCGGCCAATGGTTTGATCTATGCCTCACGTGCGGACAGCGGGTTGCAGCCGGGGATTCGTCTGGTTGGCGGACAGGAAATCCATCGCGCCGGGGGGTTGACAGTGGTCACAGAGGATCCCGTGTATATTCAAGGGGACTTCAACTCCACCAACAAGAAGGCTGTGAGCGTGATTTCGGATGCGATCAACATCTTTTCGAATGATTGGGATGATTCGCATTCCGCAGCGGGAATAAGTTCGCGTCGAGCGAGCGAGACCACCGTGAATGCGGCTTTCATGTCGGGGATCGAAATTACGCAGCCGGGTGTCTATAACGGCGGTTTGGAAAACTACCCGCGCTTCCACGAGAACTGGAGCGGGATTGATTTTAACTTTACGGGTTCCTTTACACAGCTTTGGGAGAGTGCAATTGCCGAAGGCGTCTGGGGCTCGGCGTCCTACTCTCCTCCCGACCGGAATTGGTCCTATGACCCTGCGTTTAACGACCGCACACAGATTCCTCCTTATTCGCCCTATGTGGTGGAGATTGTGCGTATCGGATGGTGGAAAGAATAATTACTCTTCCCAGTGACTGGCAAACCCGTTACAGAAGAAAATCTTCCTCAAGATCTCGCCCGAGTCCTTGTCCCGGTAAATCCACGTTTCGCTCAGAAATTTCCGGCCCAGATCGTCATTAGTGACTGCGCGCTCCACTTCTTCGGTCTTGCCCCAAGCTTTCTCAGCATGGCGTTGATCCATCCCCACGCGCAGAAGCCCCAGTTCTCCTAAGAGAATATCGAGCTGGCGGTCCTTGGGTTTTTCCTCGCGCGAGAGCAGTCCTGTGTCTTCAAAGAAGTAATAAACCCGCGTATCGGCTCGATTATCCGGGATGTAAACGAATTCTTCAAAAGCGCGATTCGTCATGGAGTCTACATTGACATTGCGTCCAATGGCGGTGGGGACACCGTTTATCCTGAGGAATTCGCATTTTTCTTCGGTGAGCAATCCGTAGTAGGGGTGGCTGAACGCCTTCTTGGCATCAACGGCTTTGGCGCTCACAAAGGCGGTCTCCAGATTGACGAAATCCGGGTCAAAGGAGTCCGAGCGTTGATAGCCCTTCCAATGGTCTGCCGGCATCCAGAAATTTTGCCAGTAGCGCCCCACAGACTTGGCTTCAGCCATGGGATTGGTGCTGGAAAAGCAGCCTTGCAAGGAGGCAAAAAGGCCTAAGAGTCCAATAAGTAAAAAGAGTGTCGGGGCAGGGATTCGCATTCTCATTGCGGGCTATTATACATGCATTCCGGTGTTCCCTAGAATTCGAGGTCAATGCCGCCATTGGGAAGCGCGACATCTATTTCGGTGAAGGGGAAGCTCGCCAGATGCGTCACGCCTCCTGCAGTCTGTATCAACGCCATCCCCATTCCTTTCAGAAGGGCCCAGTGAAAGGCTGCCCCATCGTTCACATAGCGTCCGGTGCCCCGGAAGATTTCGGTCCAGCCCAGGAAGCTGTGTTCCAGGCCAAAGCCCAATTTGTGCATCATGCGTGTGGGATAACCCACTTCATGGGTCCATCGGCTGGGCACGTAGTCGGAGGAGAGGGTGAGAGTGAAGGTGGAGTAGTCCGGGCTGCGAGCCCAAACAGAGGATGCGCAGGTCAGTAACAAAAGGAGCATGAGTCCGGTACGGAAAGCTCTCATGCGCCTATTTTAGCAGAAGACCGCGTACAATCCGGAGAAGCTCGTCAAAGGGAAAAGGTTTGGTGAGAACGCGCCCCGCCACATTCTTGAGATCGCAGGCTTGTTTGGCATAAGTCTCGGAAGCAGTGAGCAGGATCACGGGCACATCACAAGTGGCTTGGTTCCCGCAGAGCCGGCCGGCAACTTCCCATCCGTGGATTTTGGGCATGACTAAATCCAGGAGCACCAAATCGGGGTGCTCATTGACCGCAGCCTCCAAACAGCGCTCTCCGTCATTGACCACGACAGAGTCAAATCCGTGAATCCGGAAGAGCTGGCCGAGACTTTCGGCAAAGCCGGGTTCGTCGTCCGCGATCAGAATTTTCTTTTTCATCAGCCGCCTCAGGGTTGCCAAACACCCCTTTGCTGCATCATAAAACCTAATATTACAATATTATACGTAAATGTACGCAAAATCAACACGTGGTGTGTGTGAAGCAGAGCCCATAAAGGCATTGACCTGGGCTTTAAATGTGACTAAAATAGTCCGAATTTCATTCACAAGGCTATCCAGGGACTTTTGCGAAACAGCGAAAAACGCTGCAGTCGTCATCACGAGCGAAAGCGTGGTGATCCGTCGTTGCGAGGACCGGAGGGACGAAGCAATATATGTCTCGCCTTGTCAAGAGCTTATGTGCAACAAAGATTGCTTCGCGGAGCCTGCCCAGAGCGTGGCGTCGGGGTCCGCAATGACGGAAAGGCTATTTCGCAACGGTCCCATCTACAAGTTTCAGTGAGCGGCCGCCTTAGGGACTTATTTACATGCTAGTTATTGGAAAAAAAGAAATTGCATCAATAAGAGAGCAGGCTGAACAGGGCTATCCCGATGAGATTTGCGGTTTGTTCCTGGGTTCTTTTGAGCAGGAGGGTTCGCTGCGGCGTGTGGCTGCCGCGCGCCCGGCAGAGAATCTGAACAAACTGCGCGGGCGCGACCGTTACGAACTCAACCCCCTGGACTATCAGCGTATTGAAAAGGAAGCAGCGGAGCGGGGCTGGGAAGTCATCGGTGTTTATCATTCGCACCCGGATCATCCTTCCAAGCCTTCCGAAACGGACCGCCGACGTGCCGAGGAGATTTGGGAGTCATCGGAGAGTTGGTCCTATATGATCCTCGAAGTGACGCGGGGCAAAGTGGTTTCGTGGCGTTCCTGGGTGCTCCGGGACCGGCAGTTTGGGGAAGAAACCACACAGGTCGCAGACGAGTCGCGCGCATCCTAACAGGGAGACAGTACCGTGGCAAAGAGTTCTCAGGAAATGGCCCAGGAGTTAAGACAAAAGATTCAGGAGATTAGCCCTGCTGAGTTGCATGCCTTGCGCGAGAACGAAGAGGATTTTGTCCTTATCGATGTGCGCGAGCAGGACGAGTATGACCAGGGCTATATTCCCGGTGCCGTGCATATTCCCCGGGGCTTTCTCGAACTGCGTATCGAAGAGAAGGTTCCCGACCGATCCACACCCATTGTGGCTTACTGTGCCGTCGGGTTTCGATCCCTTTTTTCTGCCGAAACTTTGGAGCGCATGGGCTATGAAGAGGTGAGTTCTCTGAGCGGTGGTTACAACAAGTGGAAGCAGGGAGAGTACGAAGTCAAGATTCCCCGGGTCCTGTCCGCGCAGGCGAGGAAGCGCTATTCCCGCCATCTCCTGATTCCCGAAGTTCAGGAAGAGGGACAACTCAGACTTCTCAACTCTAAAGTTCTCATGGTGGGCGCCGGTGGTCTGGGCTCGCCTTCGGCCTTTTATTTGGCGGCCGCAGGGGTGGGAACCTTAGGCATTGTGGACTTTGATGACGTGGACATGTCCAATCTCCAGCGCCAAATCCTTCACACCGATGACCGCGTGGGCACGCCCAAGGCAGAATCGGCCCGGAAAACACTCACCGCTTTGAACCCGGATATCCGGGTTGTGCCGCACAAGGTGCGCCTTGGCAAAGAAAACGTGGATGAAATCTTTAAGGATTACGATATTATCGTGGACGGCACGGACAATTTTCCCACGCGCTACCTGATCAATGATGCGTGTGTGAAGCTCGGCAAGCTCAACGTGCACGGAAGCGTGTATCGCTTTGAGGGCCAGGTCACCGTTTTTTGCGCGCCTGGAGGCCCGTGTTATCGCTGTCTTTATCCTGAGCCGCCGCCGCCGGAATTGGCCCCTAGCTGTGCGGAGGCAGGGGTGCTCGGCGTGTTGCCCGGGGTGGTCGGTTTGCTGCAGGCCGTGGAAACGGTGAAGCTGATTTTAGGGGTCGGGGAGTCTATGGCCGGCAAACTGTTGCATTACGAAGCCTTGAACACCGAGTTTCGTAAACTAAAATTGCGCCGCGATCCCCAGTGCTCGTATTGCGGCGAGAAGGTCAAAGAGTTCCCAGGCTATGCCGACTACGAATTCTTTTGCGCCAATCCCTCGGGCTTATAGATCCATTGTGGCTTTTTGCCCCGGTGCCTCAATAAAGACAATCGTCACGCACCGCAGGATAAGACTGAGTTACAATAATTCCGACGTCCTAATTGGAGGGGGAATGAATGATGTTTAAAACACTCTTTGTGAGCCTGATGATCTTAGCCCTTGGGGGGATCTTTGTGGTAAATCCGTCGATCGCCTTTGCCCAAGAGGCCTGCGAGCACGACGCGCCGAAGATTCCCAATCCCGTCGAGCCCTTGGCCGGGAATGTGGCGGAGAGCACCGGGGAATCCGGGCTTTTCGGTTTACCGGCAGGTGTTGTGGAGGGAAGCGCGGAAGTGGTCGGTGATGCGGCCGAGTTTGTGGCGGGCGAGACAGAGGAAGTCTGGGACACTGTGGCTGAGCAGCTCGAAGGCAAACGAGAAGTCGGCAGCAAGAACGACCGGGCCGAGATCAAACTGAGGCGAATCGACTTTTGAATACGCTGTTTATCGATCTGGGAGGCGTGCTCGTATCCCTCCAAATTGAAAAAGCCCTGAAGGCCTATCTCTCATTTTCCGGTGTTTCCGAGGAAGCAGTGCAGTCCCTCCTGCAAAAGCGCGATCCCCAGGATTTGTGCAACCGCTATGAGAAGGGCTTGATTGAAAAGACCGGCTTTTACCGGAGTGTGGCCGGATTCCTCGGCCTGGAAATCACTCCAGAGGAGTTTGAGCGTATTTGGAACTCCATGATCGGGCCTGCGGTTCCCGGCATGGAGGCTGCGCTGCGGGGGCTCAAGGCAGCGGGAAGGGCGGAGATCCATCTTCTGTCCAACACCAATCCCGGTCATTATGGGTATGTTTGTGAGAATGAGCCCTGGATTCCGGAGCTTTGTGACGGGGTCCACCTTTCCTATGAGATGGGACTTCTCAAGCCGGATCCGGCCTTTTATGAGGCTGTGCTCCGGCAGTCGGGAGGGGTGAGCCGGACGGAAGTGCTTTTTGTGGACGATACGGCGGCCAATTTGGAGACTGCCCGGGCCCTGGGCCTGCAAACCCATCTATTTATTTCTTCGGACGCAATGATGGCGCAAGTGCAGGTCCTTTGCTAGAATGATCTAGATCATGTTTGCAAGCACCTTCTTTGGCGACAAGAAAGTGACGGAATGCCCCATCAATCCCCCGGTTACCACCCCTCCGGAGACCTCCATCCGCGATGCTGTGGACTGTATGCGCGAGGCCAAACGGGGCTATGTCCTGGTATGTTCGGAAGATAAGCTCTGCGGCATCTTTACGGAGCGCCATCTCCTGGACAAAGTCGTGGGCCGGGGGCTCTCTCCGGAGGCTCCGATCTCCCAGGTCATGCGCACGGAAATCATCACAATAGGGAAGAATGCGCTCCTGACCGAGGCAATACAGCTTATGGATCAGCACCACATGCGCCGGCTTCCCATAGTGGATGAAGGGGGTTCTGTTTTGGGCTTAATCACGGTGTTGGATATTCTTAATTATTTATCCGCACATTTTCCCTCTGTCATTGGCAACTTGCCTCCCAGGCTCCATCAAAAAACCCGCACTTCTGAGGGCGGCTAACAAGAGTATCCGATGGCCGAACAGAAACAAACCAGAACACTCAACGAGGTGACGATCCGTTTTGCCGGGGATTCCGGAGACGGGATGCAGCTTACGGGTCTGCAATTCACGGACACAGCCGCTTTGATCGGGAACGATATCAGTACCTTGCCCGATTTTCCCGCAGAGATTCGGGCGCCTGCGGGGACTTTGCCCGGGGTCAGCGGATTCCAAATTAACTTTTCGGATCAGGAAGTGCTTACGCCCGGAGACAGACCCGATGTGCTGGTGGCCATGAACCCGGCGGCGCTCAAGGTCAATCTCAAGGATCTGGCCCACGGTGCGACGATCATTGCCAATCAGGACAGCTTTACCAAAGGCAACTTGGATAAAGCAGGTTATGATTCCAATCCCTTGGACGACGGTTCTTTGGCCGAGTACCAGTTGATTTCGCTGCCGATCACCACTTTAAACAATGAAGCAGTCAAGGATGTGCCGGATCTCAAATCCCAGCAGGCGGAACGCTGCAAGAATTTTTTTGCCCTTGGCGTTATGTTTTGGATGTTCGACCGGCCCCTGGATTATACGCTCAAATGGATCGACGATAAGTTTGCCGCGGTCCCATCGGTGGCGGAGGCCAACCGTCTGGCCCTCAAAGGCGGTTATAATCATGCGCAGTCTACGGAACTGTTGCCCGTCCGTTACAAGGTCTCAGCTGCGGATTTAAGTCCGGGGACCTACCGCCGTATCACCGGCAATGAAGCCATGGCCATTGGATTGATATCCGGCGCTGAGCGGGCAGGTCTGACTCTGTTCTACGGAAGTTATCCCATTACGCCCGCCAGTGAAATTCTCCAAGACTTATCCCGCTTCAAGGAATACGGGGTCAAGACCTTTCAGGCCGAGGATGAAATTGCGGCAGTGACCGCGTCCATAGGCGCGAGCTTTGGCGGAAATATCGGGGTAACAGGCACGAGCGGGCCGGGTCTGGCCTTAAAATCCGAAGCCATTGGTTTGGCGGTGATGACGGAATTGCCTTTGGTGATTATCGATGTGCAAAGGGGCGGCCCGAGCACCGGCCTTCCGACTAAGCCGGAGCAGGGAGATCTTCTGCAGGCTTTGATCGGCCGGAACTCGGAATGTCCTGCTGTTGTGATTGCGCCCGCAAGCCCCGGGGATTGTTTTTGGATGGCTACGGAAGCTGTTCGCCTGGCCGTCACGTATATGACCCCGGTATTTGTCCTTTCAGATGCCTTTTTGGCGAATGCATCGGAACCTTGGAAGGTGCCGGTATATGAGAGCTTGCCAAAGATTAAGGTGGAACACCGCACGGATCCTGAAGGTTTTTATCCCTATTTGCGCAACAAGGAAACTCTGGCCAGGCCTTGGGTCCTCCCGGGTACGCCGGGTCTTGAACACCGGATCGGAGGTCTCGAGAAAGAAGACGTGACCGGGAATGTGAGCTATGACCCCTTGAACCACCAGAAGATGGTGGAGATTCGGGAGGCCAAGATTCAAGGAATTGCGAAATTCTTGCCGGATGCGCAGGTTTACGGTCATGACGAGGGCGATCTTCTTGTGCTCGGCTGGGGTTCCACTTACGGGGCTATTTTGACGGCTGTTGACAGGGCGAGAGAGAGGGGTTTGGATGTTTCCTGTTTGCACCTGCGTTATCTCAATCCCTTTCCCAAAAATTTGGGGGAGCTGCTGGGCAAGTTTAAGAAGGTTCTCATTCCGGAAATGAATTTAGGACAGCTCGCGCTGCTCATCCGCGCCAAGTATCTCGTTGATGCGATCTCTTATCCCAAGGTCCAAGGAAAGCCTTTCTTGATAACGGAAATAGTGGACAAAATCGAGGAGATACTTGCAGGTCATGGAGATTGAAGTGGATACGCATAGCCAAGAACAAAAGTTGACGCGCAAGGATTTTGTGAGCGGGCAGGAAGTTCGTTGGTGCCCTGGATGCGGAGACTACGCGATCCTGGCGCAAGTGCAGAAGATCATGCCTGAGGTGGGGATTCCGCGTGAGAAGATTGTTTTTGTGTCCGGTATCGGATGCTCCTCCCGCTTTCCTTACTATATGAATACTTACGGATTCCACACGATCCATGGGCGCGCGCCCGCAGTTGCGACGGGGCTCAAGATCGCGAATCCGGAACTCAGTGTCTGGGTGGTGACGGGTGACGGTGACGGATTGAGTATCGGAGCCGGGCACTTTATCCACACACTGCGCCGCAACGTCGATCTCAACCTTCTTCTTTTCAATAACCGGATATACGGCCTGACTAAGGGACAGTATTCGCCAACCTCTGAAGCGGGAAAGAAGACCAAGTCTTCGCCCTGGGGTTCTGTGGAGCGCCCGATGAATCCGGTGCGTTTGGCTCTGGCCGCTGAAGCTACCTTTGTGGCGCGAACCGTGGATGTGCATATCAAGCACATGGCCGAAACTCTATTGGCCGCCGCCGCGCACAAGGGGACTTCTTTTATAGAGATCTATCAAAATTGCATTGTGTTCAATGACAAGACGTTCGCCGATATCACGGAGCGTTCTGTCCGGGACGAACGCCTGTTGGAAGTGGTTCACGGCAAGCCCATGCGATTCGGGAAAGACAATGAGTTTGGAATTGTGGTGCGGGGGACGCGGCCTGAAGTTGTTAGAGTTGATGAGGTGGGTGAAGACCGGATTTTGGTCCATGATTCTTCAGATCCGAATATTGCTTCACTCCTGAGCAAGATGGAACCTCCGGACTATCCTGCTCCTATCGGGGTCTTCTATGAACGCCATTCGCCCACCTACGACGAACTGCTGATTCGTCAAATCGAGAACGTGATTCAGAACAAGGGGCCAGGAAATTTGCAGAAGCTCCTCGATGGCCCGAGTCCTTGGGAGATCTCCTGATGGAAGAAACCCTGCGTTGTCCTTATTGTGATGCGGAGTTGATGCCCGGAACGGATAATTGTGATCAATGCCATCAGGATGTCAGTGATTTGGCTTTGCCCGATCCTGCCCCGGATATGAAGGAATACATTACTTCCGCCCTGATCAAAGACCTGCCTCCCCAAGAGCCCATCCTTGTTGAGGCCCATACTCCGGTGGTCGAGGTCGTGAAGCGCATGCAGGGAAGGTGTATCGGCAGCGCGCTTGTTGTGGATGGGCGGGGAGCGCTTGTGGGGATCTTTACGGACCGGGATGTGTTGAGCCGGGTTGGGGTGGATCCTTCGGGATTGGATTCTGCTGAGATCCGTTTTGTGATGACGCCGGATCCTGTCGCTTTGAGGGAAACGGACTCCTTGGCTGCAGCCCTGCACAAGATGAGTGTAGGGGGTTTCCGGCATCTGCCTGTTTTGCGCGACGGGAAACCCGTAGGGGTGGTTTCCGTGCGCGAAGTCTTTCACTACCTCTGTCGATCCGAACCGGACTGATGCGAATGCGTCATGGCGAAGCCCTCCAGGGCTGTGGCCATTTTTGCGGAACAAAGATACTGTCGCTGCGTTTGGGATGACGGCGGGGTTGCTGTTGCGCGCCAGTTCAACTATCAGAAGCTGTCTTTGGTCTAAACAGTCCGATACTCGAAGTGTATCCGTGCACGTAGTTTCTTCCCGCCACAGGGCCGATCTCTCCGTTACAGAAAAAACCTCCCAAAGGGACCGAGCCAACAGCAGTGCGCACGGTGCGGATATCGTAGTGGGCTTCTCCGTAAAGACCGCGTCCGCGGCCCATACAGCTGAAGATCAAACCTCCTTGGGGCGGGCCTTGTTTGATGGACTCTTTGTGCTGATTGAGGGATTCTTCCAAATCTTCGCGCGAGGAGTCTGCGTCACGCACATGGAACTGAATGGTTTGACCGATTTCGACACGGTCTCCGACTGCAAGCGCGTTTTGTTCAGGATCCATGCCTAATAGATTCCGGATCAGAAAATCCCCCCGCCCGAATCTACTTTGATACTCATTCATGACCACACCTACGAAGAGAGCCTGCCGGGCGAGTTCCTGGTCTTTTTGAGGGAGGGAGGCGTACATCTGCTCTAAAACTTCGACAGAGGGTTTGCCTCCCAGTTGATAGATGATGTTTTCTTCCGCCTCCGTTACCACATAACTGTCGCCGATAGGCCGGCAACCCTGCGCCACAATCGTTTCCAGCTTGATATTGCCGGTTAGCGCAACCCCGACGGCCCCGGAGCCCAGGACATGGGTATCGAACAAGAGCAGGGGATCCTCCTCTTGTGTGGTGGTGCTGGCAAGGCCCCCGATCACAGGGGCCTTGGGATAAGCCCGATTGATTTCCCCGAGCAGACTGAGTACATCACAAGAAAAGGGATTGGGCAGGAGCACGATGATGGGTTCGTCTTCCGGGCGGACTCCGATGCGATCGATCCAAAATTCAGGCGGCTGCTCGAGCGGTTCGCCTTCTTCTCCCTGTAAGTCCTTTGGCGTGATGAGAAAGGGATGAACCTGCACACCGGGCAGATGTGCGGCGACCAAGGACATAGCAGGTGTGAACTCGAGCTCCTTGTCCGGCCCGATGATACCGCCTCCCGAGCATCCGATGAGTACCTTCTTCCCCAGATGATGGAAAAGGCCGTCCAGGAGTTCATCCCAATCCGCCTCGTAGAGGCTGGAAACAAACAAGAAGGCAAGGTCCGCGGGCTTTCCCCCGAGTTCCCTGAGGACTTGTTTGCTCAAGGTTTCGGCAGCGGCTTTGGGATTGGCCTCTGGCACAATGGCGGAAGCGAATTGCATGGGGACTGCTCCGTTGATGTAACTCTTTGATAGATTATGTAGATAGGATAGTCACTCTGCCGGGCGGAGTCAAATGGAGAGACGGAAGGGTCAGTTGCGCCAAATTGACACAAGGAATAACTTATAGTAGACTTTAATTTGGAATGTAATAACAGCTCAAAACCTTATCCCGGTTGGTCGTAATAGCCTCGCTCCCGAAGCATGTCGAGATGTGCTTAGCAATCCTACACGAGGACAGAATGCTCCAAGGTCAGAGATTTCTTTGCCGGATTACGAGCCTCGTTCTCTTCTGTCTTGCAGTTTCCTTTGGTCTTGCGACTGTCTCGCCCACCCATCCTCCTTCTCCTGTTCTGGCTGCAGAAAATAGAGCGGCCCTGCAAGTGCCTGCAGAGCATGGACGCCTTGTCGGGAGTTTTGATGCAGGACCGGGTTCGACCTGGGTTGTGCTTCTGCAGGATGTCCACGCCCATCCTGAAGCGCAGCGCAATGCCGCAGCCATTATCAATTCTCTTGCGGATCAACACGGCTTTCAGCTTGTCTGTTCCGAAGGCGCGGCCGGTCCTGTGGACACCTCTGCCGTTTCTTCCTTTCCGGCCCCCGAAATACTGACCCAAGCCGCGGATCTTTTTTTGGAATCCGGAGAGCTTTCGGGGGAGGAGTATGCCAGTATCACTGCCCACCCTTCTTTGAAAATCCGGGGCATTGAAGATCCGGAACTGTACTTTGAGCAAGGACGTCTTTACTTGAGGACCCTGGCTAGCCAAGAGAACGGATTCCGGGTCATTCAAGAGGCAGCGGAAGGTCTTGAGGTAAAGGCTCGGGAAATTTGGCCGGGACAAGCCTGGGAGCTGGATCAAAGCCTTGCAGATTTTCAGGCCGGAACCCGGTCTCTTCCGGACTTTATTCGATATCTCTCCGGTTTGGAAAAGGAATCCGGATTGTTTTCGGAGATTGCTTACCCTCAGATGCGGATGTTTGGTGAGCTTGCCGCCCTGAAGGAGGAATTCGGGGACTTGGATACAGTCGTCGCTGAGCTGAAAGGGCCGGAGGCAAATCCAAGTTCCGAGCATTTGGAAAAGCTGCTCAAGACTGTGCTGCGTCAGCAAACCCTGTCGCAAGCAATTCATCCGGGGAAGCTGGGCGATGAGCTCGGGGAATTCTCAGAAGCGCTGCTCCAAAGCTTGTTGCAGACCGGGCAACAGAAAGAGCTTTATAGAAACTTGTGTTACACGAGACTTTTGGGAAAACTGGTGAACTTGAGTCTTTCCCGGCATGAATTCGAAGACTACTTGGAGTTAAGTCATGACTTCCGCCCCGCCTCCATCCCGCAGCTATCTGTTTTGGATCCAGCCTTTTTTCAGAGAGCAGAAGATTTTTACCGGGTTGCCGCGCAAAGAGACTCGGCATTACTGGAGAACATCCTTGCACAGCTGAAGCAGGAGAGCCAGGACCGCTGTGTGGTGGTGACAGGGGGCTACCATACCGATGCCATTGCTCAAGGCCTCCGGGAACAGGGTGTCTCCTACACTGTGCTTCAACCTTCCATACGCACTGAGTGGAACCGGGACCGCTACCATCAAATTCTGTTTGGGCACCGCGAGGATGTGGCAAGGCTCTTTCAATCCCCGAAGGACGCCTACAGAGCTTATCTCATGTTTGTGCCTCTGAGTTTCCGGGCCGAGTATTCTGCGGAAGTGTTCCTCAAGGCTGCCCAGGATACGGCCGATGCACATGAAGGTATTTCCATGGAAAGCCTTGTTGAGGAGCCTCAGCCCACTCTGGAGCGTTGGAGGGCAGTTTTGGCAGTCTTAGTTGTGCAAGAAGGGATCGAAAAGAATCTCGACAAAGAGGTGATTGCCCAGAGGGTGCGGGCTTTTTGCGGTGAGGAGATCGAGGTTCTCTACTACCGGGGTCTGCAGTTTCCAGGATTTACGCGCCTTGCGAGGTTTCAAGAGAGCCGGTTCCTGATCCTTGCCAATGGAGAACACTTAGTTGATATAGGGGCGAATGGGGAAGTCCGGAATAGAAGTGGACGGCTGCGCCCTCAGCGGAGGGCCAGTCAAGTTTCTTTTGCTCCGGATACTCCCGGGACACTCAATATGAGGAGGCGGCATATTGCTGAAGCCGCGGGAATGCATGCCTGGACATTGAGTGAATTTCAAATTCTCCGGGAATCCATGCAGGGTATCCAGATGGCAGAGATGCCCAGTGGAAAGAACATCTCTCACAAGGCAACCGAAGAATTCAGAATAAGAGCGGGGGCAGAACTCCGGCAATGGTTACAGAGAATAGAGCACCAGGGCGCCGTGCCAAATTATGTTCGGAGAATTGAACCATCCCCGGGACCTAAGTGGGAGGAAGATTCCCCCTATCACACGCGAGCAGACTGGCCAGCCATTGATCTGAGGCCGGAGCCTGGCGAGGACTTGCCTTACACGCGGATTGAGTTTCGCAAAGTGGAAGCTGCGCTTGAGGATCCGGGCAGTATTTTGCCCGCTTCCAAGGATGTTTTTTCCTTCTTGGAGGGAGACACTCTGGTTGTCTGTGTGCACGATGTCGAAATGCTGAAGTACCGCTTGGGTGAACTGGGCAGCGCGCTATTTCTTGAACCTTGGTACTTCAGAGAATCCGGGGATCCCGGCGCAATGGCTGCTATTTACGCGGGATGGTTGAGCGGGATCTCGCTGGATTCCGGGCAGATCGGCATTAATGACCGGGAGGACTTGGATTTCTTGAAAGTGAGTTCCCGGACCCTCCGGTGGCTATGCAATCTTCCGCTTGGAGATCTTCGGGATCTAGAAAATTACTTTGCAGTTCCAGGCAGTGAGGAAACGTGGCTGCATGAGGAGCTGCAGAGGAGGTTGGGACCTGAAGAGTATGAGAATCAGGGAAGAGTCTATGTAGACGCGATTTGTGCGGCTGCAAAGATGTTGGCGGAGATTCGGCTGCAATTGGCGAGGAATCTGCATGCGCGCGGATTTGAATTCGAAGAAGGGATGAACCTTTGTTTACATATCCGTCCGGATCAACGCAATGCCACGGTTGAAAGCATGGAATATGTCTCCCAGAGATTGCCGTGGTCTGAATGGGCGAAGCGGATGAAGCCGCCGAAACGTTGGGTGTCTGTTCCGTACATTGTTCCCCCGGATCAGGAGTTTCGCTTGCCCTGGTTACGCGAGCTTCTTAACGCGCGGACGGATTTTGCCATGACCATTGCGGGATACCGGGAGGCTCAGCCGTTCACTTGGACCACTTCTGCGGAATGGCCGGAGCTCAGGGGGACAGGGATGATCTACTGGGGCTGGGATTCCGAGACAGGAGCCAGACAGCTCATGAGGACGTTCTCTCTGGGCCCTGCCTTGGAAAGAGCTTACCTGCGCAGTCAATCCGCGCGTGGCGAAACCCATCCTCAGATTAAAGTGCAACGCGTTGAGTATCCCTTTTCTTCCAGAGGTCTTCCTGAGCAAAGGCTGTATGCCGAGGACGCCAGCATGCCCGCTATTTGGTGGGGGAGATCTCCCACAACTTTGCCCAAGCTGCGCCGGTATTTGACTGAAAAGGGCTCCCAGGACATTGGGGCAGTGGAAGCCGGAGGAGCGTGGGTGGACTGGAGGGAGGTGAGCGGGCTTCGGCTGAAAAATGGCGATGAAATCAACACGAGCACTGTGGATTCCCCGATCAATTGGGACAAAGTCGTCGCCTTGATTGTGGGGGAAGAAGAATTGCCTTTGTTGGAAATCTCTGAAGTGCAACCCGGAGAGATGTTTTGGTGGGGAGAAAATCTACCCGCGGGGGTGCAGAGGCCCAGGGGCTTGGAAGGAGTCTCCAGAACGGAGTTGGAGCGCTTTTTGACACAAGAAGGTTTTTTTGATGATCAAGGCGAGCCGCGCGTTAGTGCTTTCTCCACCCGTAAATTGGAGCGGGGACGCTTACAGCGATTGGAGGAAGGTATTCCGCTTACAGCGCGGGGTGTCTGGACAGAGACCGCGGATCAGACCCGGAGTCTACTGGTTGTGGCGGCAAAGGATGTTAAGGCGGTGGTCCTGCTCGATGGAGAAACTCGCGAAATCGGGGCAGGTCTGGACTGGTCCCAGGTCCGCTCCCTGAAAGTCGAAAATATGGAGGTACCTTGGTCGCTCATTGACCGTGTCCATCCCCGGGGCACCTTTGAGGGAAAGCAGATGAGCATTGTGGGATTGGGAGCTGCAGGCATGGCAGCTGCTCAAACCGCAGCGCTGGCAGGAGCTGAAACCTTTGTCTTGAGTGATATTGATCCGGCCCGAATGGAGGAAACGAGCGGCCAGATCCGGGATATTGCAGTTGCAATGGAAAAGAATGTTTCTATCCGGACTCTGAGCGGGGAGACTCAAATCTCGGTCCCGGACTCAGGGGCGCATTCTACGCGGTGGGTTCGTATTGTGCTGGTTCCTGCCGGGGATGCCCGCATCCGGAGACATTTAGCAAACAGCCATGTGATTGCCAACTTTTCAAATGTGGGAATGCCCTTTTGGGAAGACGTGGCTGACTTAGGGACCGGTGCAGTCCGGAGGGAGCCCAGGCCTGAATGGCTCCAAGAGGCTTTGGAGCACAATCGAATTCCGGGGCGGCTAATCTACAACAATATGATTCAACCGCCTGTCCCGGCCGATCTGCGGGTGGCTGCGGTTGCGGCTGAATCTGCGGGTGTACCCATTGGCATTGCCAACGGCGGACGGGTGTGGGCAGAGGCCCAAGCCCTGAATATGGCACGGCTTTTGGAGTTGGACCCGCTTCAAGATAGTGAGGATTACGATCGAGTCCTGGAGGAAGTGCTCGCATACACCAGAGGAACTCTGAATCTTCTTGATGCGGAGGAAGTGCTCGTTCTGGAAAGGGTGCGCGCACTGACAGAGGAATACAAACGGGGTTTGAGTGTGGATGGCCAAGTCTATCCTTCGTTTGGAGCGGTTATTGAGGCAAAGATTTCTCCGGAATATCGAGACTTGGCCAGAAGAGCCGCCCAAAGGCGCGGTTGGCCGCCGGATCTTAATTTGTTGGAGCTTTTCGGCGACCTTCAAGCAGAAGGGGAGGAATCTGCAATCCTGGGAACTTTTCCTCCATTACAGGCTTTTGATAAAGACCGGATTGATTGGCGGCCAAGATCCAGCCCGCTGAATTTCTTGGCGGCCGTTCACCCGGGCGGGACTCCCATGCCTCAGGTGCAGATCTGGACTGATTATCCCTTGCGCGGCGGGCAAAAAAGAGCTTGGGGCCATTACCCTATGGAGCTATTGGCCACCCTTCCAAACGGAATTCAGATTTGGTCCCGGACTCTCGTGTTGCATCATTTCGAAGGCCCGGGTGAGGAATTGCCGCGGCGTGTGCAGCCCAATGTGTATGGAGTAACCGCACGGATTGCGCGTCCCCGGTCTCCGGAGCAAAGGGCGGCCAATGTTCTTTCGGAGTCCGATCCCTTCAAATGGGCTTCCGAGGAAGAAGGAAGGAACTTATGGTTCGGAGTCTGGGAGGAGGCGGCTCTTGCCCAAGAAGGAGCGGAGGCAGATTTGTCTTCGGATCTGGTTGGGGCCCCGGATCCTGCGGCAATGCGTTGGGTGGGCGGGCCACCGGTTATGGTAGCTGTGGACTGGGGAGGAACTCAAATAAGAGGAATCCTCGGCGGACCCAACGGATTGGATGAATCGAGCTTTTGGCGGATACCCACGGAGAAAGAGAGCCCCATAGAGGATTTGGTCGGGCGGGTTGCGGAGGCGATTGCGGGTCTGTATACAGGTCCGGAAGAGGATTCTTTTGATTGGTGGCGGGAGGTCGGAGAAGTGCGCATCGGATTCCCGGGCAAGATAACCGAACACAATGTGGTTCACGAAAGCTGGGGATTTCCTCAAGTTGTGGGTTTGCCTTTGGCAAGAATGCTGGAGGCCGAAATCCAGAAGCGCGTCGGTTGGTTTGTGCGTGTGAAGCTCTATCCGGACACGGAGACAGCGGCTTATGGAGAGGCGGTTCAAGGCTTGGGAGCGCCCCGGCAGAATACGGCGGGTGAAGAGCTGGGCTTGAGGGATTTCTTTACGGTGACGGGAGGCCATGGCCACGGGACCGGCCTTTTTAATCGCGGATTAGGGGTGCGCAAGGTAGCATTCGAGGATCACTATCGTCCGGATGTAGAGCCCTTTGATACGCCCGATATTCAAGAGGCCATACGGGACGCTTTGGGTAAGCTTCCGGATTCGAGTTTCAACCTCGAGGACTTGGTGGCCAGCCCTGCGCTCCGGGCTCGTGTGCGCGTCCCCGCGCAGCGAGTCATGGCCGATGAGAATTGGACGTTGAGTGATCTTCCCCAGGGTCTTATCTTGGATAACTCCCCGGCTGGACCAAGTGGTGTTTTGGCCCATACCAAACAACGTTTGGCAGCAGAACAATCGGAACTGCGGCGACAACTTGCTGAAATAGAAGAGAAAGAGGCAGCGGTGCGTCGCCGTCTGGAAAATGTCGAAGAAATCAAGAGGAATGTAAGTCCGGATGATTTTCCTGAAGCCATGCAAATGCAGGAGGCGGGACTTTCCGGCTCTCTGGAGAAGCTCAATAGGCGAGTCTCCGGGATCAAGAACCGTTTGGAGTTCTTGAGAGAGCTTTGTGAGACGGGGGATGATTTCTATATCACTCGATCCCAGGTAAAAGGTCTTCTCGAAGAACTGGAGCCCGAAGATGTGGGTAAGGCGGCCATGGAGGCGTTTTTGCCCCTTATCCCGGAACAAGCCATCCGGGCGGTTACAGAGAGGCGGCTTCTTCAAACAACCGGATCTGCCAATGCCCAGGGGGAAAGCTGGGAATCCCTGGTTGAGCTGCAAAGAATCGACTCCAACCCCGACACATTGGGCAACTTCCTGGATAAACACCGGAGCCCAACGGATATCAGTATTGCGTTGGACCAGCTGGTCTCTTCGGATGAGGCCTATAGAACGGCAATTGAACAGGCTCTTGGCGAGCAGGGCGGAAACATGGCGGCGATTTCCGCAGTTAATGCGATGGGAGTGTACTTGGCTCGTTCCTTTGAAAAGATGGCTGAGGAGGTGCAGCACCAGACTTTGGATTTTGTACTGGGCGGGGGTGTCTATCTGGGGATGGGGCCTGTCTTGCGCCAAGCGATTCTTTCCAATCTGAGGCCCGTGTCAGAGGACCGGATGCCCCGGGTCCATCTGTCGGATGCCGATCTTCGGGACATGCGCGGGCTCCTTGGCGCGTGGGCTGTAGACCGGTTTCCATCCAGACCCATGACTCCAAGCCGGCGCCTGAGTTCTGCGGATTCCGCAGAGACCTTAAAGACACTTTTTGATGTGGATTGGGCCAACGAAGACGTGCTGGTGATCCATACTGAAAGTTCCCGCAGGAGATTGCAGGAGACGGTGGGGGAGGAACTGACAGATCAATTGCTCCGGGACGTCAGCCGAGCTCAGGGAAGTCGCCGGGTTCTTCAGGTTGGAGGCATCGATGATCAAACCCTTCAGGAGCTGATGGGCCGGGTCGCTGAGCTCGTGGCCGGAGAGGGAGGGATAGGCAGAATCCCCGGCCGGATTGTTGTATTCGGAGGGGGCTCTGCCATTGATTTGGGAAAGGTGTTGGCGTGGCGGCTGGGCGCCAAGTACACTGCGATTCCCACGAGCCTTTCGACCAATGCCCATGACACTTACAAGCCTGCGGTGACGAAGCGGATGAGTGAAGTTCTTTCAGAGATCCGGCCGGAGAGTGCTGTGCAGCCCGGCGAGAATGGGGAGCTAAAATTCAAGTTCCCTGTATCCGAGGCGATGTTGGGTCGTCATGGGGAGACCTATGTGGAAATTCATGCTGCGCCGGAGGGCCAGGAGCATCCGGTGTGGACCAGGGTCCGGAGAGAGGGCCCGATGAGCATCCAAATCGTCTCTCAAAACACATCCGCTAAGGAGATTGAGCAACTCAGGACTGTGCGCGACAGGGTGCTCAAAGTGGGAGAGAATCTGGAGTGGAATGAAACTCTCGAGTTGCCTCCCGGACACCGGGCCGCCTCCGTGCGTGCGCGCTTGGTGGAGCAGAAGTGGACTAAGTATTCTTTTCCCGCAGGGGCTCCGGATGAGGTGGTCTTTTTGGAGGACTTACTCAGCAAGTCGGTGCGCCAAAATACCGCGGGATTGGCGGATGCTGCGTCTGCAGCGACCGCCTATTTGGACCGGGACAAAGCAAAGGAGCATCCGCAAGCTTTTAATGTTTATGAAGAGGTTCTGTCACAGATTCCTCGGGACCGGAGAGAGGAAGCGGCTCAGGTTTTTGAGGACATCGGAGAGCGCCAGTTGAGAATTGTGCGGGGCTTGTTTGATGCTTCCATGCGCACTCCCCCCACTTTAGGCAAAGGCGCGTCTCCCGGCAGCTTGGTTTCCCAGGTAAAGGCGTATTTGACGGAAGTTTCCGAAGCTGTGGTAGAGGCAGGGGACTTCCATCATGACTGGGCAGGGTTGATTGACGCAATGGGTGAACACCAACTGGCTTTTTCGTTGGAGACCCAGTTCCCCGAGGCGCGTATTCTACACGGTGAATACATCTCTTTGTGTATGGTGATGGTTTTTCGCTTGTACGAAGAATTTTTTCCGGATACAGACTTTATGGGTCAAAAGGTTGACTCAGCGGACTTTGCCCGCAAGCTTCAATCCTTGGATTTGCCTGTGACTCCCGGGGCCATCAGTCCGTTCATTACGCGGGACTCTCTGATCAATATGCTGATGGAGGCGGTGCCCAGGAAAGGGCGATGGTCTATTGTGAACCATCTTAGTGAAATGCGGGATGCAGGGGAGTTCACGTACCTGGACGCGGCGCACATTGTGGATTCGCTCTTTGGACCGGAGGGTTCTCTTTTCGGCCCCGACAGCTACCTTCCGACCCCATCCCAAGAAATGGCGGGCAGGATTCGGGAGCAGATCGGGCCGGAAATCGCGGAAGACGATTCCTTGTTTCGAGAATTCTGTGAGGTCTTGATCAGTGCGTGCGGGAATACCTGGTTTGAGAAACCCTTAAGACAGAGGCATATTCAACTGGAAGAGAGAGTTCTGCAGCTGAATCGCAACTTGGAGTTGACGCACTACCACCAGGACCTCACTTGGGAAATGCTTTCAGCCCTGCTTCTGGAGACTCTGCAAAACAGAACGGCTTGGCGCAATGCTGCGCAGCAGTCGAAGACCTCCCTGGAAAGCCTGGTGACTGCGGACGGGCTTCGGCAAATCGCCCAGCACCTCCTTTGGACCCGCTCTCCGGATGCTGCTTTGCCGCCCTTGCTTGCGGATCCGGGACATTTAGCTGTGTCACCCCCAGATTTGGCTGAGGCAGTGCAAGCGTCGGAGCTGCTGGCGGTCGCTCTCTAGGAAGCTCTCCGCCAGCCTTGAAACCCAGCCTGGGCCTTTTGCGGGGCCCGGAGGGACGAAGCAACCTATGTGCCCCCTTATCAAGAGCTTATGTGCAACAAAGATTGCTTCTCCGCCATGAATCGTGGCGGATCGCAATGACGGAAAGGCTATTTCGCAACAGTCCCCTTGACAAAAGGGCTTACTTATGGCATACTTTAACATACACTTTATGATCTGAAGAGATACAACTCTTGGAACCATCCTAAGACACCCTTTTAAAGGTACTTATGTCTTCTCTCAGGCGGGGCGGCTATGACGCAATTTGGAAAACGTCTTTGCGCTGTACTCCTATCCCTGGGTCTCTGCCTGTTGTTCCCCGCAATAGCCGGATCTGTCCCCTCAGATTCCCTTCAAATCGATTCTGCTAAGGGCCGGATTGTTGAGCAATACAAAGGCCGGACAAATTTACCCTTTGTCGTGCTCATGCAGGATGTGCATGCTCATCCCGAAGCCCAACGCAATGCCTCTGAAGTTATCGCGCAGCTGTATGAGACAAACGGATTCGAATTGGTCTGTTCTGAAGGCGCTGCAGGTTGGATTGACACTTCGGAAGTCTCTGAATTTCCCTACCCACAGATCCGGCAGAAAGCCGCAGACCTTTTCTTGAGACTCGGTGAGTTGACCGGGGAGGAGTATGTGAAGATCACGCGCTTTCCGGAACTCAAAATCTGGGGAATCGAAGATCCGGAGCTTTATTTCAGAGAAGGACGCGCCTATCTCAGTATTCTTTATCAAAAAGAGGAGTGTGTTTCAGAACTGCAACGGCTGACCGGACATCTGCTCTGGATCGGGAAAAAGGTTTGGCCCCGGGAGCTTGTTGAGCTCGATGCGGTAAGCCAGAACTTTGAAAATTCGAACGGGGGGTTGCAGCCCTATCTCCGGCTTCTCTTGAAGATGGCAGAAGATCAGGAAATACGTACAGAAGAGAGGTTCAAGCAACTCAGTTTGATGCAAGAAATGATGTTGTTGAGTGATTCTCTGCCTCCACCTGAAAAACTGAAGGAGCAAGTCCAGGCATTGAGCAGGGAGATTAGCGCGAGTTTGAGTCAGGCTGAGCTTAAGGAGTGGTTGGGGGGCTGCTGGGTTTCGGAAGCTCAGGGCCTGGATTTTCAAAAGCCGGAGGCACTGCTTCAGCTTTTTGAGTCCCCGCCGGCTAAATTGGACGGGTTTCAGAAACGCTATGGCATTCTGCAATCCGCACTGCGCTATCAGGTTTTGTCCACACAGGTGAAAGTTGCCGAGCTCAATGATCAACTGAGCGCACTGCAACAGCTTGTCCTGGATGGAATGCTGGTGCCAGGGCCTCAGAAGCAACTCATGGAGGCTCTTCGACAGGCACGGGCTTTGAGAAAGCTTCTGGATCTGGAGCTCAGTCCTGAGGAGTTTTCAGACTTTCTCCAGGCGGAGAAACTTCAATCAGTCCGGAACACAAAGAAGCTTATGGCACAGTTTGCCGGTCCGGAGATCTCACCGGACACAGAGCCTTTGGATTGGGAAGTGTTGGAGGAGAGTCTCGGGGATCTGGTATCCGGGGCAAAGGGTTTTTACAGGATTGCTTTGGAGCGGGATGCTGCCTTTTTGCGAAACATCCGGAGACAACTGCAGCAATCAAAAGCAGACCGGTGCATCGTGGTTACAGGAGGCTTTCATACGCCCGGCTTGGTCCAAGGCCTGCGCGAAGCGGAGTTTTCTTTTATAGTCGTCCGGCCGGTTTTTTCGCCGGATTCGGATGAGTCACGTTATCGGAATCTCTTGCTTGGGGAAAGACTTCCTTTGGAACAACTGCTCCGGAGTCTGGAGAATTCTTACCGGCCCTATCTCATGTTTGTGCCAGAAGCGTTCCGGGAACGCTACAGGCTGGAGGTCTTTCAAAGAACTCTGGAGGCGCTGAGTCAAACCAAAAACGAGCAATGGGTTCAGAAAGTGATCTCCGGTGAGAGCTCTTTGCACAGAATAAGGTTGGTGCTCGGAACCATGTTGGTTCTGGACGGGATAGAGAATGGCCGGGATCTTCGGGAAATAGGAGGCGAATTAGCGGGTCTGCTGGGCAAAAAGACTCGCGTTGGAACTTATCGAGGGAGCCTTGTGGCCGGGACTCAAGGAAGAAAACAGGTACTTGTCCAAATAGATCCTGACGGAGGGGTATCTTTTCCGGATGTACGCACCGAGGAGGTGACATGGATTCCACCGAATGAGTACTTCTTTACGCGCCACGCTGCCAATGAGGCGCGGCTTCGGGTGGCGCACTCCCTGCAAGAAAGAGAAGGCATTCGGGCGCCGGATGCTGATGAATCGGAGAGAATCCGTGGGCTGCTTTCTTCCCTCACGGTTCCCGAACCCGGTAGCCTGGCGCGTCCGGCCGCGGATCCTCCGGTTGTGGAGAAGGCCCTTCGGCATTTTGGGGAGTGGAAACAATCCATCACTCAGGCATCGCATTGGAGTGGGGGCAATCTCCGAATAGCCTCTTCTGCAGGGGGTTCCTATGAGCCGCCTTATAGGGAGATTGAATTCAGGATTATGACCAAGCCCATTTCAGACCCGGCCGGACTCCTGCCGGGTAAATCAAGGGTTCTTTCCTATCAGGAGGGGGAAAAACTAGTAGTGTGCGTGTGCCTGCGGAACTTCTCTGAGGAGAGACTGGGGGATTTGGCAGAGGAATTGGCCAGCGCGCTTTATCTTAAGCCCATTGCTTTTCAGGACGCTGAAAATCCGGAAGTGTACGCCCTGATGACGGAAGGGCTTTTCGGCGGCCGGCTGGTCTGGCCAACGGACCCGATGCATGGGGAAGAACCCTATTCTTGGTGGCGCGCACAGACATTGCGGGCGAACGGAGAGGCTGCGGCTGTGCCGGTTCCTCCCTTTGTCTGGGTGAGTGACCGTCTGATCAGGCACCTTGGGGAGCGGGCTCAAGAGGAGCCTCCGGAGCCGGACGGCGAAGCGAGCCTGACCTGGGTGTATCCGATGAAAGAAATCCTGGTCTCCGGAGGAGCTTCAGCGCCGGACCAGGAGTTTTTTAAGCACTGGGAAACCGCTTTAGGGCTTTACGCAAAGGCGTTCAAGGAGTTTGATTCTCAGTTCCAGGAGGAGCTCAGACAGCAGCACATTGATATGGAGCGAGGGGAATCTCGAGTGGGGATCCATCTGGCCGGCCGGACTCGGGGTTCCCGGACACCTTTTCTCCTCAACCACATTGTGGAAGAGATGGGAGGCCCTTGGCGCTTTGTGCCCTTTGAAATGGGGGAGTATCAACAGCATCGATTGCCTCAACTTTTGGACTGGATGCGACTTCGCGGTCTTTCAGGAACTGTGAGCCGGCCCTGGTCAGTGCCTTTGTCCTATCTGGTGCCTCTGGACACCCCTTGGCCTTTTTCTCCTGTGAGTCTGCTTTACTGGAAGCAAGATCCTTTGGGGAAATTGGGGCTTGTGGGGACCAATACCTCGGCCCAAGCTGTTGTGCATGAATATGAGTCAGTCTGGAGGCCGGGTCAGACCCTGGAAGACAAAAAGGTGGCCGTGATTGGATTAGGGGCTTTGGGCCAGGCTTTGGCCGTGGAGATTGCGCATCAAAAGCCCGTGCAGCTGATTCTCGTACTTCGCCCAGGACATGAAAGCACACCCCGGTTCCGAATGCTCATGACGGAGCTTCAGAAAATTGCCCAGGGGCAAGAACGCAGTCTTATAGTCGTAAGGCCGAATGGTGTAACAGAGGAGGTTCCACATGATTTCGGTCAGGCCGCTGCGCTGGAGGTGATTTTGTTGGAGGCCTGGGAAGATGAGTCAGTACAGGCGAGTTTAGCATCGGCTCATTTGATCATCAATGCCAGTGGAGAAAGGAGGCCTGTCAATTCAGGCTTCTCAAAAGGATTATCCCCGGACTGTGTTGTCTTAGATGCTGCAGCCAGAAATCCTGCGGTTCCGTTTCTGCGCGATGCTTTTGCTGAGTGGATGGCATCCATTCCTCCGGGTGCTGAAGAAAATGTACCTTCCTTTTGCAACGGAACAGGTCCGATGATTCGTTCGAACATGGAGGCTGCCGAGCTTTTGGCAGGATGTTCCATTGTGCCCCGTCATATCTCATCGATTGCGGAAAGCTGCCGCCAAAACCTCGAATTGTTGGAAGCGCTGCCGCTCTTGGTGCACGACTACTTAGAAAGACTTTTTACCGAGTGGCGTCTGGGAATGCACGTGGGTGGAGTTTTTTATCCGACCTTAAGGGAAATGATTGAGAGCCATTTCCCTCCCTCCCTCGCGGAGATTGCTTTGCGGGACATGCAAAGCCGGAGATGGGACCCGGATTCGGATCCGCGGCTGTTTCTCACACGCAGTCTGGCCAGGCGTCGCTGCGGGGAAGAAGCATCAGAACAAGATCCGGCAGAGTTGTGGAACCGAATTCTGAGTATGGAGTCCGCATTGCCTGGGCGCGGCATTCTTGCTGTGAGTCCTGAGCTGGATGAGCGAGTGATTGCGGAAGCGGGAGAGGAGTTGGAAGTTTGGGCTGCGGTCCTGGAAAATGAAGGCTCTGAGCCGCTTGTTTTTGCGCACCACAACTTGGCAGGTTCTTGGCAAGCCACCCATATGTCCCGGAGGTTTTTTTGGCAGACAGAAATTGACGGGGAATCTGCGCGGGTGCATTTCTTCCGGGCAGTCCTGCAGGTGCCGGAAGCGGGGCCAGAGGAGCTTGAAGAGCCGCTTCAGTTGACCTATTGCAAAGTTATTTCTGAGATCTCTCCCGAGCTTAATCTTGCAATAGGGCGAAGACCCGAACCCCTGGAATGGGCGGGTTCGCCTGGTGACAATGCGATCATTACTGTGATTCCTTCCACTTCATTGGTTGAGGATCGCAGTGTTGCCCCATACTTGCCCATGGCGATTACGGGTGAAGTGCCTGCGGTCTCCAGATTACGGGTTCAAAACTATGGTCAGATTTTTGCTGTGGATATGGGGGGGGGCAGTGTGCGGTTGGCTTTGCTGCCCGAGCATCTTCCTGAGGCTATAGAGGTAAGCCGTGTTACGCATGATAGAAGCTCTTGGACAACTCCTGAGGAGATGTTGAAATGGCTTGGACAGCGGATTGCCCTAAGCCTGCCTCTGGAGAAGGGGCTCTTGGGCTCAGGCTGGGAGGGGGTCGGCGAAATCATTGTGGGTTTTCCCGGCTTGACAGACCGCCATGGCAAGGTGCTCAACAGCTGGCATTTTCCGGAATTTGAGGGCTTTGGATTGGCGCGGGAATTGGAAAAGGTGATCCAACAGGAGGTGGGCTGGTTTGTGCCGGTAAGAGTGCATCCGGATACGGGGCTTTCCGTCAAGGGAGAGTATGCGCACGGGACACCGGAGCAGGAGTTTATCTACTTCAACTTGGGCACAGGGGCGAGTTTTGCGGTCATGAGCCGGGGCCATGTGGAAGCCGATGCGTTTGAGGATGACTATTTCCCGCCTGTTGGAACGAAGAATGAGGGCTATCTGCAGAAACTGCGAAAGTTGCTTGGCAAGAGACCGGGTATGCCCCTGAACTTTGAAGATTGTGTGGCCAATCAAGCGCAGCTCCTTCGTGTGCGTGAGGAGTTTAACCGGGTGAAAGCGCTCTCCAGCCAATGGAAGACAGAAGATTTACCCCCGAGTCTCCTTTCCGGTGACTATGGGCCGCATGATGCAGAGGGTCTTCCGAAGGGAATTCTGGTAAACACCAAGAGGCGTCTTCAGCAGGAACAGTCGGACTTGATTGCTGAACAATTGGCGCTGCAGAAACAAATTGAGGAACTGGAACAGAAGGCCGCAGCGTTTAGGGAGGATAGCCCAAAGGCTTCTGTCCGCGGGAGAGCCTTGGAATTGCGTATTGAACAGTGCCGTAAGAGAGAGTCTTGGATAAAAAGGAGGATTAGGGTTCTGACTCAGTTGACAGTCCGGGGAAAAAAGAAATTAATAACAAAATCACAGGTGGGACCGCTGCTGGCAGAACTGCGCATGGAAGACATCGGTTATGCTGCTGCTGAAGCTTATGAGGAATGGGTGATGGAGAATGGTTCTGGGGGCCGGTCCTTGTTCCGGATGTTTGATCAGGCACTCCCTCTGAATGCCACTCCTTGGGAGGCTGACAGAGTAGCAGAACAGGTTTTCGGAGGTACCTCCAATCCTCTTGCCCTGAGAATTGTCAATGATATGGGGCGGGACATTGCCCCGGCCTTCTTGGAGATTGCTGCACAGCACCGGATTCCGAATATACGCATTGGCGGCGGCACAGCTCAAATGGGAGATGTTCTGTATCAGGCGATTGTCACCCGGTTCCCGGATCCGGTTGAGGGAAGAGAGCCGGTGCATGTCGAGTTTTCTCCGCTGGGCGAGAATCGGGCTTTGCTGGGCGCGCATGAAATCGTCCAAGAGCAGGAAGGCAGATTCCGAACGAATCGCCGGTTTCCCAAGCGCATGCGTCATGGTGCAAGCGCCAAGGGCAACATGAGGCAAAGGATGGAGCGTTTGCGATCCGAGGGGAATCCTGCGCTTGTCGTTCTCAGTCAGAGTGCATTGAGTCTTTTGGAGGAAGTCTACGGTCCGGCATGGGTGCGAGATTATGTTCGGAATCATCCTGTGTTGATGGTCGGGGCGATGACAGAGGAGGTAATTCCCGAGGTGATGGCCCAGCTGGTGGAGTTGACCGGGGGAGAAGCGTTGGGAGGCCGTCTGCCGGAGACCATTGTGGGTATTGGAGGCGGTTCCGCCGTTGATTGGGCCAAATTGGTTGCGGACAGAGTTGTGGGATCGGAGTTGTTGGCCTTTCCCACTTCAGCAAGCACCAATGCGGGGTATACCTATAAGGTGGCGATGTGGTTGAGTCCGGATGATCGAGGGCGCAGAGGCAAGAAATCCTTGATTGCCCGGTCTCCGGATACAACCACCTTTGATCCTGATCTCGTTTACGATTCCAGAAATGAACGCGCCAATCGTGCGGGGCCCGGGGACCTGATCACCCTCTATTCGGGGCTTTTGGATTGGTATATGGCGCTCCAGTTGGGAGCGGACCTGCCTGCTTTGGGGCCTGTGGATCCCCTGACAGGGAAACCTGAGCACTATGAAAGGTATCTGGGACTCCTCGAGGAAACACAAGGTATCTGGGATCGTTTGCTGGATCGAGTAGTGCCTTCGGGCAATGGGAAAAGCCAGAGCATGCCCCAGGAAGAAGTCGCCGATCTGGCAGTAGAAAACTTGATGAAGGTTTCCAAGGTTGTGGCTGAGATGGGCGAGATACACGACGATATGGCAGGGCGGCCTCATGCTGCAGCGGAGCACCAGTTGGCCTTTGCCATTGAAACTCAGCTGCCCGGGGATGTCCGTTTGTATCACGGGGAAATTGTGGCGCTGTGCACCGTGATTTGCTCCCTGTTGTACAAGGATTCCATGGAGAAGGGGTGGATCGGCGAGGAGGCTGCCGGCCTGCTCAAACAGTCTTTGGGGACTTTGATTGGCCCGGACCGAGTGAAGCCGGTCATGCAGCGTTTGGGCATGCCTGTGACTCCCGGGGCTTTAGCCCCGGAAGACCTGCCCGAATCTTGGCCCGGCGCGTCAAGACTCAGAGAGATCTTGATCAATGCCTTAATGGAGGTAGAGCCCCGTAAAGGGCGCTGGAGCATTGTGGATCTTCTCCAAGCAAAACGAAATGCGGGAGAGTTTACCCGAGGCGACGCCGCTGCATTTGTGGATGGATTGTTTGGCCCGGAAGATTTTATTCCTCCCCATGCGCCCGGGCCGGTTGTTCCAAGCGGTCTGGGCGCAGATCGGGCCGGGAATCGTGCCCTTGTTCTTGATGAAATCTCGGCTGCACTCTAAAAGTCCCTTCCCGCCAAGCAGATCCCGCCCTTGATATCCAGTCCGTTTTCAGGTAGGTTTGGTAGTCTTGATCGTGAAAGACAGCAAACTCGACCTGGAGAATGAGGTGTCATTTGAAACTCTCGGACTGATTTCCGCCGTGGCCCTGCCTCTGTTTAATATTCCCCTGGTGATCAAAATCCAGGCGCGCAAGTCCTCCAAGGATATCAGCATGACTTGGGCCTGGGGAGTGTATGTGTGTTTGTGGGGAATGCTGCCTGCGGGACTGATGAGTGAGGACTTTGTATTCCGGGCCTTTGCGATCGTCAATATTGTGTTTTTTACAGGGGTCATGGTTCAAGTGATGAGATTTCGCAATGGATCTGTCTGAAAAGGGGGCCAAGGGGCAAAGCTCCAATCGCCGGCTGTTTATGCAGCTGCAGGCCTTTGGCAACTGCCCGGATCCCGAGGCCCTGAAATACGAGCTTCAAAAGAGTGGTTTGGAAACCATCCTGTATTTGGATCTCAACGACCCGCAGGGCTGTGCGGTGCTCTACATCACAGAGGATCCTCTGGAGCTGGCGCGTTCCTGGCGCTGCGCGCTTTCCTCAAAGACTTTCCTTTCCTTGCAGCGAAAGCCCGGGCTCACCATGACGGGACGCACCTATTCCGGAGGATATGAGCCGGATCTGGAAGACTGGCTCTTGCAGCGGCCCCGCCGATATTTGAAGAATCCGGAATGGCCCTGGGCTGTGTGGTATCCACTGCGCCGCAAGGCCGTTTTTGAACGATTGACGCCGGAAGAGCAGGGGCAGATGATGAGGGAGCACGGGGGCATCGGGCGTAAATACGGCGAGGCAGGTTTGGCAGGGGATGTGCGGCTGGCCTGCCACGGTCTGGACACGCATGACAATGATTTTGTGATTGGATTGATGGGGCCGGAGCTGCACTCGCTTTCGCGTTGTGTGCAGGATATGCGGGGGACTCGGCAAACTGCGGAGTACATGCAGTCCCTGGGTCCGTTTTTTGTGGGTAAGGTCTATTGGGTGTCCACCACAGTCCGTGTAGCCGCTCACCCAGAGGAGCCGCGCAGCGGCGTCTCGAAGGGCACAAGTGGTGCCTGACACCCGGTCAACCAGAACATGAGCAATTCAGCATTAAAGGAGTCGCCATGAAGAAATTATTACTCATAGTCCTTGTCTCCGTGATCTGCCTTCTTGCCATCCTCTATTTGGGCCGCAACCTCATTGTCAAAAACAGTGTCTCCTTTGGGGTGAAGACCTTGATGGGGGTGGATTTGGATATTGACAAGCTCGATATCAATATGGCCAGGACTTATATCGGCATCCAGGGTATGCGCCTGGCAAGCCCCAAGGGTTTTCAAGAGCCTGTGATGCTCAATATTCCCGAAATAATGGTGAACTACAAGATGGGTTCGCTCCTTACGGGCAAACCCCATTTCGAAGAACTGAAACTTCACCTCAAGGAACTGGTGGTCGAGAAGAACACAAAGGGAGACCTCAACCTCATGGCTTTGGCCCCGGCCCGGAGTCCTGACAAGCCCAAGGAAGAAAAGGCCCCGGAAGAGCCCAAGGACAAGAAGAGTAAGGCAGATTTTCAAATCGACCTCCTGACGCTCAAAGTGGATCGCGTTGTGTACAAGGACTATTCAGCCGGTGGAGAACCCAAGATTCAAACCTATAATGTGGGCATCAACTACCAGCAGAAGAACGTGGGAGATCTTAAAGCCCTGGTCGGGGTGGTCATGACCCAGGCATTGATGAAAACCAGTATCAGCCGTTTGACGAATCTGGAAATGGGCCAGATTCTGGGCGACGCGGGCGCGGCTCTGCAAGGGACAGGCGCGGCAGCCACACAGGCCGTGGGTTCTGCAGTGACTCAGGGCAAGGAACTGAGCGCCCAAACAGCGGAATCCGCTAAAGAGGCTGTGAACAAGCTCAAGGGTTCTTTGGGAGGGCTGCTCGGCTCAGGAGAGTGATTGACCGCCCCTACCCCCCAAGGCATAATAAGTACCTATGAAAGCAGCACTTGAGGCGTGGCAACAGGCTCTGGGGGCAGAGCATGTTCTCAACGACACGGATTCCCTTCAATCCTACGGCCGCGCCACCATTCCCATTAGCCGCCGTATCAGCGCTGTCTTGCGTCCCGAATCCACTGAGCAGGTTAGCTCCATTGTCCGCATAGCCTCGGAACACCGGGTTTCTCTATACCCGATTAGCGTGGGGCGCAATTGGGGTTATGGTTCCGCCAATCCGGTGGCTGAGGACAACGTGATTGTGGATCTCAGCAGGATGCAGGGGATCGAGCTTAACGGGGAGCTCGCCTACGCGGTCATCGAACCGGGGGTGACCCAAGAGAGCCTTTACCGCTATCTAAAGGACCGGGGCGCTCAACTTTGGATCGACCCCACAGGCGCCGGGCCTCAGGTCAGTGTGCTCGGCAATGCTTTGGAGCGGGGCTACGGGATCACTCCCTACGGGGACCATTTTGCACAGATCGCGGGAATGGAGATCGTGCTCCCGGACGGACAAGTGTTACATACGGGCTTTGGGCATTGGGAGAATGCCGTGGCGACCCGTGTCTTTCCCCGGGGCATTGGTCCTTATCTGGACGGGCTCTTTACCCAATCCAATCTGGGAATCGTGACCCGGATCGGCGTGTGGCTTATGCCTGTTCCCGAGCATTTTGAACTCTGTCTCTTCAGTACGGACAAGGATGAAAATCTCGACGGCTTGGTGAACTCTGCCCGCTGCTTGTTGTTGCAGGGGGTGCTCCGCAGCAGCCTCAATCTGATGCACCGTAATCGTATCTTGACCATGGTAAGTCAATATCCGTGGGACCTGATGCAAGGGCAGACACCTCTGTCCGAGGAAGTTGCACAGAAACTGGCTGATCAAAAACGCATTGGGATTTGGAATGGGGTTACAGCGGTCTATGGCACACGCCGGCAAGTCCGCGCGGCGAAGGCCGTGATCCGGCATGAACTCAAAGGACAGACCAACCGCCTTGTCTTTATCTCCCAAAAAAAACTGGAGTTTCTGGAGCGCTTTCCCGGTCCCTTGAGCTGGATTACAGGTTTGAATATTCCCGAAGTTATTGAGGCCGTGCGTCCGGGATTCGGGGTCTTGAGCGGGAATCCCACGGAGAGCTCCTTGGCGGTGTGCTATTGGCGCACGCCCAAGAAGCCGTCCGGAGCTTCGATTGATCCCGCGCGTGATGCCTGCGGCCTCAACTGGTTTGCGCCCGTAATACCCATGACTTCCGCCCATGTGCGTGAATTCCGGAGCATTGTGGAGCCCATCTTTGAGAAACACGGGTTGGAGTGCTGTATTACTTTGACCAGCGTGACCGCCCGTGCCTTTGATTGCACTCTGCCCATCCTCTTTGATCCGCAACGCCAAGGGGATCCCGAACGGGCCGAGGCCTGCAACCGGGAGCTGCTCGAGGCTTGTGCGGCATGCGGGTATATTCCTTACCGCGTGGGCGTGCAGTCCATGAGTTGGCTGAAGGAGCGCTCGTCCGTGTATTGGGACTTTGTCGCGCGTCTCAAACAATGTGTAGATCCGGCAGGGATTTTGGCGCCGGGCCGTTACGGGGGATAGGCGGGATTCTGGTTCGACTCAAACAGAGGAGTCTTTCATGAAGATTGGACAAGTCTTATTGATCGTTGTGTTGGGTGTTGCGTCCGGGGCTGCCGGCGGTTACTTTGTTCAACAGAAGCTGAATGCGGAAATCTCTGCCCCCGTGCCCGTCGCGGAAAAATTCATCCAGTCCACTAAGTTACCCGAGTGGCAACTTGTCGATGGCGCCGGCGAGGTGCGCGCCCACATGCGTATGAGCGGCGGGGATCCTGTGCTGGTCCTCTATGATCGCAATTCGACAATGCGTGCCGCCTTGAGCATAGACTCAAAAGGGGAACCGGCGCTTTTCATTCAAGGGAATGAAGGGGTCACACAGGGCGTCTTTGGCATGAATATGAACGGCCAGCCCATTCTCAAGCTTGCCGATAAGGCAGGCGAGCCGCGCATCGGGTTTCGTTTGAGTGATGAAGGCGCTCCATCCCTGGAGCTGTTGGATGCCGGTGGCCAGCCCAGGACTGTCCTGAATGTGGATCCCACCGGGATGCCCGGGATCTATCTGCTGGATGAGGCCGGGGAGGTTGTGTGGTCTGCGCTTCCCATGGAAAAAGAGTAAGGAGGGCAGAGACGGATGACCGGAGCTGATTACAATTTTCCCAGTGTTGAAGACTATGAGCCTTATATCGGCCCTGAGGCTGTTCGCCGAATCCGCACCAAGGCCAAGCAATTCAAAAATCATCTGGTGACCCACATTAATTCCACCTATTACGGAGGCGGAGTAGCGGAAATGCTTTCGTCCGTCACGTTATTGATGAACGATTTGGGGATCAAGACCGGATGGCGTTTGATCAAGGGTTTGCCTTCTTTCTTTGTGGTGACCAAAAAGATGCACAATGCGCTGCAGGGCGGGGATTTTGAGTTTAACCAAAGAGAGATTGATTTGTACGAGGCGGTTCTTTACGAAAATTCCTTGCGTATGAATCTCAATCACGATTTTGTAGTTGTGCATGACCCGCAGCCTTTGGGGCTGATCAAGCACTTCCGCAAGAAAGGTCCGTGGATTTGGCGCTGTCATATCGATATGAGCCAGCCCAACCAACAGCTCTGGGATTATCTTCAGCCTTATGTCGAAGAGTTTGATGCAGCCATCTTCAGCATGGAACAGTACAAGCGCCGGCTGCGAACGCCGCAGGTGCTCTTCATGCCGGCCATCGATCCCTTCACCCTCAAGAACAAGCAGCTTTCCGAGAAGGAGATGGATGAGAAGCTCAAGGAGTACAACATTCCGACGGACCTGCCTCTTGTGACCCAGGTTTCGCGGTATGATCGCTGGAAGGATCCAGAGGGTGTGATTGAAGCTTATAAGATTGCCCGCAAGGAAGTGGACTGTACTCTGATCTTGTTGGGGAATACCGCGACGGACGATCCGGAAGGCCAGGAGGTCTACGAGTCCCTGCTCGAAGCCCAAGACGATCGCACGCTGTTGATGGCTTGCGGAGACGACACGGCCTTGGTCAATACTCTGCAGGCGCGATCTGCAGTGGTCATGCAGAAATCGGTGCGCGAGGGCTTCGGGCTTACTGTGACCGAGGCCATGTGGAAGGGGACTCCGGTGATCGGAGGGAATGTTGGCGGCATTCCTGCGCAGATTTCGGATGGATTCAACGGTTTCCTGGTCAATTCGCCCCAGGAAGCGGCCGAGCGCCTGGTCACTCTGCTCAAGGATGAAAATCTTCGCTGCCGGATGGGAGAAAAGGCGCGCGAAAGCGTGAAGGAGAAATTCCTGATGACCCGTTTGGTCGAGCAGTATATTGATCTGTTTGCGAGCTTTGAAACTCAGTACCGCTGCACACTTCCGTTTTAGGCAACTGTCATCCCCGCCCCGCTCATCCTATGGAGCTGCGAAGCAGCGTTTCGAAGGAAGGCGGGGATCCAGTTGGATCAGTAGTCTATGTGAGCAAGTTGAGCACTGCCGCAATCGTGGTGGGCGCATTACCCTCGGCTCGATTATTTATGTAAACAAAGGCCTGGGTCTTTCCCTGCTTGGCCCGGTTCAGGAGCCGCGCCAAGTCCATGCGCAGATTGTGATCCGGGGCAGTGGCCTTTTTGTAAGGGGCAAAGGCCTTCACCGCTTCCGCATAGCTGCGCTGGCGCGTCAGCAGGGCTCGGCACACCCAGGCCCCGGCACCCGGGTCTTGCATGAGATCCAGCTGTTCTCCGATTGAAGGCATATGGGTCCAGGCATTGAGCACGTGTGAAACCTGGTGCTTTGCCAACATCTCAAAGTATTGGGGTTTGAGGAAGGTCTTGTTTCGGATCTCAACTGCATAGCGGAAGGTTTTGGGAAGTTCTGTGAGAAAAGCGTCCAAAGTGCGCACAAAATCCCGGCCGCGTTCGAAACTATCCCTATGGAACTGGCCAAACTCAAATATCACCATGCCGACCTTGGGTCCCAACAGGCTCAGCGGACCGAGAAAATACTCAATAAAAATTTCAGGATTGAGAAAATCGGGGTTTTCGTTGCCGGCCCGATCTCTGTAGCGCGCGTGTTGAGGGAAATGTTTGACTGTAACCGTTTCCGTGACCTTAAAGGAAAAAAGAAAATCCTCCGGGGTTTGTTCGTCCATCGCGCGGAGAGCGGATTCCTGGGGCCAGTTGTAGAAACTGAAGTCCACACCCACTGTGGGAAAAGTCTCGGCATACTCGGCCAGACAGTCCCGGTCAAAGCGTGTCCGGGCCATTTTGCCGCGATAGAGGTAGCGGTCTTTGCTGTAGATGGACCCGACCCAGCCCAGGTATTTCCATGAACTTGTTCCGAGATAGATTCCTTGCCGGGCCAGGTTACGGAGACGTTGGTTGTAATCGAGATCCCACATGGATGTCTAGCTCTGTCATTCCCGCGGAGGCGGGAATCCATTTGTCTCCAACTATTCTAAGTACTAGAATACTTCTTATATGCGTCGTTTCCTAAAAAACCTGACCCTCACATTATCCCTCTGCTTCCTGGGCGTGAACAGCCTTTGGGCTCAACCCGTGCGCACGGAGCACGTGAGAGCCGAGCTGCTTTCAGAGGTGGAGTGGGTCCAGCCGGGCCAAACATTCTGGGTGGCTGTGCGTGTGAAGACGCTGCCCCATTGGCACACCTATTGGAAGAATCCCGGGGATTCCGGTTTGCCCACCCGGCTGAGCTGGAAACTGCCGGAGGGTTTTGAGGCCGGTCCGGTGCACTGGCCCTATCCCGAGCGCATCGAGTTAGGGCCTCTCGCCAATTTTGGGTTTGAGCGGGAGATTTTTTTGCTCACCGAGATCAGTGTCTCTCCCAAAGTGGAGCCGGGTCAGAGCGTCGAGATTGGAGTGCGAGCCGACTGGTTGGTCTGTAAGGAAAGTTGTGTGCCCGAAGGCGCGGATCTTTCTTTAAAGATGCCTGTCCGGAAATCGATTCCGCCTCCAAGCCTCAGATCCGTGGGTGCCTTTGCCCAAGCTCGAAGTGAATTGCCCGTGGACTCCCGCGACTGGCAGGTGGAGGGGGTGGCTAATTCCAATCGTGTGGTTCTGAATCTGGCGCCTCGCTCCCCCCTTGATAGAAAGCTCAAAAAGCTGCAGTTTTTTCCTGTGGAATCCGGATTAGTGGAATATGCCGCAGACCAGGAGCTGGAAGAGGAGCAGGGCAACTATGTGCTCAGCTTACAGGTTTCCTCATTGGCACAGGGCGTGCCCCAGCGGGCGGAAGGGGTGTTGGTGGCGGATTTTTCCACTGATGATTTCAAAGATGTGCATGCTCTGAATATTGATATTCCCTTGGGTCCGTTGCCTGAGGACCCGCCTGCGGTGGTTAAGGTACCGGCGCCGCTTCCGGAATCGCCCCCTGAACCGGTTGCAGATTCTTTACTGCCTTTGCCGGCCGGTCCGGCCCAAGCCCCTGTGCCCGCTATGAGCTTGTGGTTGGCCTTGATCTTTGCCTTTTTGGGTGGCGTCATTCTAAACCTTATGCCCTGCGTGCTGCCCGTGCTTTCACTCAAGATTCTGAGTTTGGTCGAAAAGACTCATCACAAGGGCGAGAAGCCTTGGCAACACGGATTGGTTTTTGGAGCAGGGGTACTGGTCTCTTTTTGGATTCTGGCGGGTTTGCTTCTGGCCCTGCGGGCCGGCGGCGCGCAGCTGGGCTGGGGCTTTCAACTGCAATCACCTCCTTTTTTGGTTGCTTTGTCATGCTTGTTCTTTCTATTGGGCCTGAGTCTTTTCGGTGTGTTTGAAATCGGGCTTTCGATTTCCACGCAGAGCGCAAAGGCCAGCCGCAAAACCGGTTTTACCGGGTCCTTTCTAAGCGGATTTCTGGCCACTGCCGTGGCCACGCCGTGCACGGCGCCCTTTATGGGATCTGCTTTGGGCTATGGCCTCACCCAGTCGCCCTGGGTTTCCATGCTGATCTTTACGGGTTTGGGATTGGGTATGGCCTCCCCCTATGTTTTGTTGTCCTCGTCTCCGGCTTTGCTGCGCTATGTGCCCAAACCGGGACGCTGGATGGAGTCCTTTAAACAGTTTCTCGGTTTTCTTTTGATGGTGACGGTATGGTGGCTGTTGTGGGTTTTAGGCCATCAGGCAGGGACCCATATGGTGCTCAAGCTGCTCTTTGCTTTTTGGGTGGCGGGTATCGGAGCCTGGGTTTTGGGGCGTTGGGGCTCTCCTTCGCAAAAACCTTGGGTCCGTGCTGTGGCCCGAGTCACTGCACTCCTTCTGATTCTTTTGGCCGTGATTTGGGCCATGTCGAAGGCAGGAGAGCTGAGCCCGATGCCGGGCACTCCGGCTGCCGCGCCCCAGGAGCTTACTTTGCAATGGGAGCCCTATTCGGAATCCAGGGTGCAGGCCTTGCGCGCCCAGGGGGAACCCGTATTTGTGGACTTTACTGCTGCCTGGTGTTTGACCTGTCAGGTAAACAAACGTGTGGCCTTGCACACCCCTGAGGTCGAAAAACGATTTGAGACGCTGGGGGTGCATTTGCTGGTCGCGGATTGGACTTCCCGGGATGCGAAGATTACTCAGGCCTTGCAGCGTTTCGGCCGCAGCGGAGTTCCTCTTTATGTGCTTTACGGCCGGGATCCGCAGGCTCCCCCGCAAATTTTGCCCGAAGTTCTTACGCCGGGGATTGTTTTGGCGGCGCTTGATTCCCTGGAGTGATTGCGAATGTGCTTGACCCATGGGGGTGTTTCTGAGACCCTTGCTTCTTGCCCCAAGAGCCTGGAATGGGGTTAAACCGAGGAGGATCTAAATGCGCCGATGGATTTGTCTGGCACTTGCTGTCTCGTTTTTGTGGGCATTACCCGCGGTTAATGCCGATGTGAATGCCCAGGGAATTGCAAGCGGTACGGGTATCGGAGAGCTTGGGCCGGACTTTTCTTTGCCGGACACAAATGGGAAGCAACACTCGCTCTCCGATTACAGAGGCAAGTACGTGGTTTTGGAGTGGCTGAATCACGATTGCCCCTTTGTGAGAAAACACTATGACTCGGGTAACATGCAGTCACTGCAAAGGAAGTATACGGCTCAGGGTGTAGTGTGGCTGTCTATCGTGTCTTCGGCTCCGGGCAAACAGGGGAATTTTCCGCCGGAAAGGGCGGGGGAGTTGACCCGGGACAAGGGGGCTTTCCCGACAGCCGTACTGTTGGATGAGAGCGGTAAGGTGGGCCGCGCTTACGGCTCCAAAACAACACCGCACATGCATATTTTGGATCCGGACGGGATCCGGATTTATAACGGGGCCATCGATGACCAACCTCACGGTGAAATCGGGCCCGATACTCGCAACTGGGTGGCCCAGGCACTGGATCAGGTTTTGGACGGGCGTAAAGTCTCGACTCCTGCAACCCAGCCTTACGGTTGCTCGGTAAAATACTAAGAATCGCATTGGGTGCCTGACACCCGGTCAACCAGCAAATGAACAAGTTTATTTTATTAGCAGCGGGGGGTGTTTTCGGCGCCGTGGGCCGTTATGTGCTTTCCGGCGTGGTGTACCGCCTGTTGGGAACCGGTTTTGCTTACGGCACCCTGGCGGTGAATACCCTGGGTTGTTTCGGGGTCGGCTTTTTGGCCTCTTTGGCAGAACGGAAATTCTTGATGACTCCGGAGATGCGGATTTTTTGGATGATCGGCCTCTTCGGAGCATTTACCACCTTTTCCACGCTTATCTTTGAGAGCTGGAAGATGATCCAACAGGGACAATCGCTTTTGGCGGGTGGTAATTTAGCAGTGAGTTTAATCCTGGGCTTTGCCGCCCTCTGGATCGGGACGGTTATGGCTTCGGCAGTCTGACCATAATCGAATGGCTGGGTTAGTCATTGCGGGCCGAGCTGTGTGCGAGGAGTGGCAATCTTTGCGGAACATAGATGGCCGCGCTTTGCTCGCCATGACGCCTGCCGGTCACTCTGGTGTCGAGCACTGAAAAGAAGGGAATCATGACTGACAGCCGCCTTATCAGAATTTTTATCGGTGAGCAGGACAAATGGGAGGGCAAGCCCCTCTTCGAAGCCATTGTCGACTTGGCGCGCGCTGAACACATGGCGGGTGTCACCTGTATTAAAGGTTTTATGGGTTTTGGAGCCAAGGCTCACATGCACACAGCCAAGCTCCTGAGGCTCTCCGAGGATCTGCCCATTGTGATTGAAATAGTAGATACCGCAGAGAAGATCGAGGCGCTCTTACCGCAACTCAAGGAGATGGTTGCGGAAGGGCTCATTACGCTCGAGCGTGTTGAAGTCCTCTAGGGGTGTTTGACGCCACAGTCCGTCATTGCGAATGGAATGAAGCAATCTTTGTTCCGCCAAGTCTGCCACGCCTCCCTAAAAGTCGGCTTGGGATGGCGTGGTGCTGAACACCCGGCTCAATCCAGAAACTCCGCGTTTTTCACCGTCAACGTTACCACTCCATAGTTGGGTTCCAGCTTTCCCCTTAATACAAATGGCCGTGTCTTGGTGAGCATACGGCAAAAGCGCCGGTAAGTTTGCGGAAAAAAGGTGGCGTCGTAAATGCCGGTGGAGTCCTCAAAAGTCAGGAATTCCATGGGCTCTCCGTGCTTAGTGCTCACTAATTTTCCGGTCACCAGCATCCCGGCCATCTGGACCTCAGTACCGGGGCTCCGGTTTCCCACGGTGTGGATTTGTGCTGCTGCCAAAAATGGGAGCCTTTTGAGTTGTTCCGGATAGAGCTCCATGGGGTGGCAGCTTGCCAATAGCCCGAGGGCGGCACGCTCATGTTGGAGCCGCAGTCCTTGTTTGAGTTCAGGTGCTGCTGGCAAGTCCTCCATTTGGGCGTCGAAGAGTGTGCGGCTGTCCATACTCTGATTGCGATCCTTGCGGTACATCCATTCATAGAGTTGCCATACCAGCCGGGGGCGGGGCAGGTTGAAACAGTCAAAACACCCCGCTTTGATCAGGGTGCGGATTTCCGCAGCTTGAAAATGCGTCCGCCCTAGAAAATTTTCAAAATCCCTAAAAGCCCCGTTCTTAGAGCGCTCTTCCAAGAGCAATTCCCAGGCTTGGCGGCGCACACCTTGAATCTGCATAAAACCCACGCGCACCGTGCGGTCTTTACCCGAATAGGGAAACACGCTCTCATTGATATGAGGAAGAAGGATTTGAAGCCCCATGCGCCGGCACTCCGAAAGATAGGCCTGCGCAGAATAATAACCGCCTTGGTTTGAGATGACACAGGCCATGAATTCCGCTGGGTAATGAGCCTTGAGAAAAACGGTCTTGTAGGTCACCAAGCTATAAGAGGCGGAGTGGGCCTTGCAAAAAGAATAACCGGAGAATGAGAGGATCATTCGCCAGATTTCTTTGATTTGTTCAGTGTGCAGACCGCGCTCTTTTGCTCCGTGAAAGAATTTTTGGCGGAAGGCTTCCAGAGCCGTTTCCCGGTGTTTTTTAGAAAGAGTCTTTCGCAGTTCCTCGCCCTCTGCGGCCTTGAATCCGGCCAGGATCATGGCGATCTGAGTGATGTGCTCCTGATAAACCGCAATGCCGTAGGATTCTTCGAGCACTTCCTTGAGAAGCGGGTGGGGTGGAGCGCCTGCGCCTGTGCGAAGGCGGCGCACAAATTCCTGGATATAGGCATTGGCCGCGGGCCGGATTATGGACGAAGCCAGCACCATGTGCCCGAAATCCCCGCGCCTCATCTTTGCAAGCAACTGGCGCATGGCCGGGGACTCCGCATAAAAACAGCCAAAGGTATTGCCGTTCCGGATGAGTTCCTGTGTGGCTGTGTCCTCCAGGGGATTCCATTGGGCATAGGGGATTGTGGTGCCGTAGTTGTCTTGGATTAAAGCGAGCGCATCGCGGATAACGGCCAGACTGCGATTGCCCAGAATATCCAACTTAAAGAGTCCGGCCTGTTCGCATTGGTCCTTTTCCCATTGCACTAAAGGGATGCCTTTGCGCGAGACTTCGACAGGGATGCGTTTGCGGATGGCCTCCGGAAAAATGAGGACTCCGCCGCAGTGCAGGCTCAGGGATTGCAGGTGTTCGCCGAGTTGGCTTGCGTATCGCAGGATTTCGGGCCAGGGCTGTTTGAGTTGGAGGTCTCTGCAAAGGGGATGGTTTTTGAGGTGCTCGTGAATGCCGGCCGCCTTAATGAAGGAAGAGATCCGTTTGGTGACGCGCGCGATTTCCACTTCAGGAATTCCATAAACCTTGGCCACCTCGCGAATGGCCGATCGGGCCTTAAAGGTGATGTGATTGCAGACCATGGCTGTGCGGCGGCTGGAGTATTTCCAAAATAGACGGTCCAGCACGTTATCGCGTTCGTCCCAAGGGAAGTCCACGTCAATGTCCGGCGGATCCAGCCGCTCCAAATTGATGAAGCGCTCCAAGAAAAGCTTGTGGGCAATGGGATCCACATGAGTGACACCCAGACAATAGGCCACAATCGAGGAGGCTGCGCTGCCGCGCCCGCAGGTGATGGGATAGTGCCGGACAACGTCCTCGACAGTCAAAAAATACGGGGCCATGTGTTTTTGCCGGATGATGTCGAATTCCTTATGGACGCGCTCAAAGACCTCGGGCGTCACTTTGCCGTAACGCCTTTGTGCCCCGGCATAAGTCTTTTGTTTGAGCATCTCGAAGTTGCCGGTTAGAGCGGAGTCCTCTCCCGAAGGATGCAGAAGTTCGGGGAAGTCCCACTCGGTCATGCAGTCTTGGGCAATGCGCTGCGTGTTGCTTAAGGCTTGGGGTGCATGGTCGTAAAAAGGGGCCAGGGTTTGCAGAGGTTTGAGATCGCAGGTGGGCAGGCAGAGTTCGGATTCAGGGAGTTCAGAGAGCGTGGTGTTGAGATCAATGGCACGCAGCAAACGGTGCAGGGAATATTCCGGGGCCTCGGCAAAATGTACGCGGTTGGTGGCCACAGGGGGTAGGCGCAGTTCTGCGGCCAGGCTTAGAGCAGCGTGCATGTGATATCCAGGCGAAAGTTCCGCATAGAGATCCTTTCTGGAACCCCGGCACAGGCGGCGCAGGAGCGGCTCGCAATCCGAGATAATGACCAGCCCGCCTCGCCAACGTTCCAGGGCCTGGATAAGAGAGAATGTTGTGTCCGCGTGCCGGTCCGAAAGGATTTGGCACAGATGGGAATAGCCTTCTTCGTTACGGATCAGGGCCAGGGCGCTTTCGTGGTCTGTGATCAACTCTGCGCCGAGTAGGGGTCGGATCCCGTAGTTTTGAGCCTCGCTCACAAAGCGCACGGCTCCGTAGAGTCCATTGGTGTCCGTGAGGGCGAGGTGTTTTTGCCCCAGGCTTTGCGCCTTCTCCAATAAAGCAGTCACTGTGCTGGTGCCGCGCATGGGCGAATAGGTTGAATGCACATGAAGATGAGTGAAGTCTGTCATGGTGTTGAGCAGGCTCCGTCATTGCGAACGGAGCTGAGTCCGTCATCACGAGGAGCGGAGCGACGCGGGGATCTTTGTTCTGCAAAGATCCCTTCGCTGCGCGCGGGATGACGAGATGTGCGCCCGGGATGACGGTGAGTGGACGCATAGTCCGCAACTCCCTCGCCGAAGCGTTCTCGAATTTTATCGAGGGCCCGGGTGATCTTCTGCCGTTTTTCCAAATCCATTCCGTCCTTGCAATGGTCTAGAGAGGAGACCGCAGCAGTGGCCCCCACATCTCCGATACGCTTGAGTGCCTCCAAAGAGAGGGCCATGTAGCGGATGCGCGTGCGGCGTTTGCGGGCGCGCTTGAGGGCTTCTAAGGCGCGGGGCTCGATTTCCGTATCCCAAAAACTGGGATAGGCCATGGGCTGGGTGTTTTGGGCCTCCTGCATATCGGTGTAGCGCAAAAATAAGCGCACCCGTTGGCAGGCGCGATTCTTGAGCCGCAATTGCCGCGCGGCATCGCGCACGAGTTGACATACTTGAAGGGTGAGTCGTTCCCAATCATTGGTGTCGTTTTTAAAGTGGTGCTCCTGTGTGAGGGCTTCCATCTGATCCTGCAGGTGCACAGCTGTGTGATCAATGCCGTGGGATTCCCGCCGGAGCCGGTCGGCTGAAGGGCCGAAGACCGTGCGCAGACGTTGGGTTTGGATGCAGGCCACTTGGCGGATGCGCTGCAGATTAAGTTCCTCGATCAGTTCCTCAAAGTGGTGTTGCTTGATCGTGGGTAAGAGGGAAACAGGCCAGGGGCTGAGGAATGCGGCCTCTTCTCCCTCGGGCACCTGGACGAGTTCTTGCTTGAGCGGGGGGCTTACCTGGGAAGCAATGCGGCTAACCAGTTTATTACCGGCAATCCCAAACGCGCCGAAGAGTCCCCAGTCCGAACGCAGTTCTTTGTGAAACTTCCAGGCCGCGTCTTGCGGGGGGCCCCAGAGGCCCTGAGTTCCGGTCAGGTCCAAAAAAAGCCGGCCCGGGCGCGTGGGTTCGGTGATTGGGGTGATTCGGTGGGCCCGTTGAAGGAGGCGTTCGGAGAGCTTTTGGTAGAGCTGGGGTGTGGGCGGGAGCACCTTTAGATCCGGGCAGATTTTGGTGGCTTGGGCAAGGAGCATGCCCTTGCGGATGCCCCAGGAGGCGGCTTGTGGGGAAACAGCGAGGATGACGGCCCGTTCCGCACTCAGGGGGCTGATGACCACCGGGCGTTGGCGTAGGCGGGGATTTTGGAGGCATTCAGCCTGCACATAGAAATGGGGGATTTTGAGATGAACGATTGAGCGGATCATGAGCCGGCTGCCTCCAAACCAGGGGAAAATAGACTAGACGGATGTCTGTCCCTTGTCAAGCTCCAGGGACAGGTCTCGCTGTTTCACGGTGCCAGGCACCGGTGCCAGGCACCAGTGCCTGGCACCGTGAAACACGTGGTAACATAGGCCGATGGCTGAGACTTTTTTGCCTGATTCTTTTGTGATTTTGGATTTGGAGACCACGGGTTTGGGCGCAGACCGATGCCGGGTCATTGAGATCGGCATGGTTGAGGTGCGCGGCTCCAAGGTGACTGACACCTATACCACCTTGATTGACCCGGGCTGTCCTATTCCTTCCTTTATTACGGGTATTACCGGGATCCGGAGTGAAATGCTCCGGGGCGCCCCGCGTTTTGAGCAAGTGGCTGCGCCCGTGGGCGAGTTTTTAGATCGAGGGCTTATGGTGGCGCACAATGCGCCTTTTGATTTCCGGTTCATTAGCGCGGAATTCGAACGCGCAGGCCAAGTGCGGCGTCCCGATCACTTATGCACGGTGCGCATGGCCCGCCGTCTTGTTCCTGAATTACGTTCCTGTAGCCTGGATTCACTCATGCGTCACTTTGAAATCCGGCTCCAAGAAAATAAAAGACACCGCGCCTTGGGAGATGCCCTGGCTACTGCAAGAATTTTTATCCAGTTGTGTCGACTTACTCTGAATCCAGATGAACTAATCGGTAGTTTAGTCAGGAGTCCGCAGGGGTGTCAGGCACCAGAGGCTGGGCAGAAGCATGCTTCACGACGGGTGCCTGACACACGGTCGAGTCAAGAATCGTTTAACTCAGGAAGATAAGAGGGTACTCGCTATGAAAAGAATCGGCGTAATGACCACAGGTGGAGACGTGTCAGGATTGAATGCCTGCATCCGTGCGGTGGTTCGCACGGCGATCTATCACGGTTTGCAAGTGACGGGAATATGCCGGGGTTATCGAGGCATGATGGAGGGGGACATGATCCCTTTGGATAACCGTTCGGTCGGCGGCATCATCAACAAAGGAGGCACCATCCTGCTGAGTGCACGCAGCCAGGAATTCCGAACCGAAGAGGGGCAGAAAAAGGCTGCCAAGCAGCTGGAGGCCTCGGGGATCGAAGGCCTGGTATTGATCGGCGGAAACGGCTCCCTAAAAGGGGGCGATGATTTAGCCAAATGGACGAAGATCCCGATTATCGGGGTGCCCAAGTCCATTGATAACGATATCGGCGGCACGGAATACGCCATTGGTTTTGATACGGCAGTCAATGTGGTGGTGGATGTCATCGACAAGATCCGTGACACAGCCACTTCGCATGAACGTCTTTTTTTAGTCGAGGTCATGGGGCGTGACCGCGGATTTTTGGCGTTGGAGTCGGCCTTGGCTGCCGGCGCTGAAGATGTGCTTCTGCCTGAAACAGCCACTGATGTTAAGGATATCTGCAATCAGCTGGATAAAGGGAAGAAGAGCGGAAAGACTTCCAGCATTATTGTGGTGGCCGAAGGGGATGAGATCGGCGGCGCGTTTGAATTGGCAAAGCAAATTGAGAATGTGAGTCCGTATGAAGTCAGAATCTCCATTGTGGGCCATATGCAGCGCGGCGGCGCCCCGAGCGCGAAGGACCGCGTACTGGGTTCCAGTTTTGGCCAGACGGCGGTGGAGGCGCTTCTGGCGGGAGAATCCCATAAGCTGGTTGCCTATGTGGATGGCCGGCTTATTCTCAAACCTTTGGAGGTGGCCTGGGATCAGTGCCGGCCACTTAACGAGAACATGCTGCGGCTTTCTCATATCCTTTCACATTGAGTCTATCCGAAAAAATCCACGCGCATTTTGACACCTTCCGCCGTCTCCTGGAACTGGAGCGCGACGAAGAGATTCGTATGGTCCAAGAGGAAATGAGCGGCATGTCCGCCACCCAACGCGAGTCGCGCGGTCATGCTCTGGCGCGCATGCGTTTTGTGTCCGAGGATACAGGACTGGGAGGGATGCGCGTCCTGCGCTTTTCCAAGGCCGATCCCAATCAATCTCTGCCTCAAACGACGATCCGTACCGGCGATTGGGTGATGATCT
>JAFGIU010000112.1 GCA_016929445.1 Candidatus Omnitrophota bacterium | reverse complement strand
GTTTCCACGGACTATGACACTTCGGACAAGCTCTATTTCGAGCCGCTCACGGTGGAGGATGTGCTCAGCATCTATAAGAAGGAAAAACCCGAGGGTGTGATCGTGCAGTTTGGGGGGCAGACGCCGCTCAACATTGCAAACGAACTCGCCGAGGCCGGGGTTAAGATTCTGGGCACTTCGCCGGCCACGATTGATTTGGCTGAGGATCGCGACTGCTTCCGGGAGAAGATGGAAAAGCTGGGCATTCCGATGGCAGAGTCCGGCATGGCTTCTAACTTGGATGATGCGTTAATAATTGCCAAGCGCATTGGGTATCCGCTCATGGTCCGGCCTTCTTATGTGTTGGGCGGGCGCGCCATGGAGGTTGTGGAGGACGAACAGATGCTTCGCCGCTATGTGACGGTGGCGGTCGATGTGTCTCCGGACAGGCCCATTCTGATCGACAAGTTCCTGGAGGACGCGATCGAGGCGGAAGCCGATGCCATTGCCGACGGGACTGATGCCTTTGTGCCTGCCGTGATGGAGCATGTGGAGCTCGCCGGCGTACACTCCGGGGATTCGGCCTGTGTCATCCCCCCGGTGAACATTCCGCAGAAGCACATTGATACGATTTATGACTATACGCGCAGGATTGCCATTGAGTTGGGCGTGGTCGGGCTCATGAATATCCAGTACGCGATTGCCAAGGATGTGGTCTATGTGCTTGAAGCCAATCCACGGGCCTCGCGCACGGTGCCGATTGTGTCCAAGGTGTGCAATATTCCTATGGCGCGCTATGCCACGGAAATCCTCCTGGGCAAGAAACTCTCCGATTTGGATGTCGAGCCCAAGAACATTCCGCATTATGGGGTTAAGGAAGCGGTCTTTCCCTTTAACATGTTTCCCGAGGTGGATCCGCTCCTGGGTCCGGAAATGCGTTCCACCGGCGAAGTCCTGGGCATGGCGGATTCCTTTGGGCTGGCTTTCTTCAAAGCGCAAGAAGCCACGCAGTCGGTGTTGCCGCTTGAGGGAACGGTGCTGTTTACGGTGGCTGATAAGGACAAGGCCGCCGCTCTGAAAGCAGCCCAGCTTTTTGTGGAGATGGGCTTTAAGTTGCGCACCACCGAAGGAACGCATCAATTCCTCCTGAAGAAGGGCATTGAGTCCGAGCCCATCCTCAAGCTGGGGCATGGCCGGCCTGATATCGCGGATGCCATCAAGAATGAGGAGATCCATTTGGTGGTGAACACGCCGGGGGGCCGCGCCAGCCAGGAGGATGATTCCTATATCCGGAAATCCGCCATCAAACACAAGATCCCGTATATCACCACGCCGGCGGCGGCTCTGGCCACAGCTCTGGGCATTGCGGCCCGCAGAGAAGGGCATACGCGGGTCAAGTCGCTCCAGAAATACCATGCGGATATTGAGGGAAAGGCCGAGGGCTGCAAAGCGGCTGCTGCAGTCTCCTAATCCCGGGGAGGCTCAGTAATCCTGACTAAGATACCTATCTTACAGAACAAAACGTGCTTTAAAACACTACATAAGACACATAAGACTTGTTATACCAGCCGGCTGTGAAGAAATAAGCAATTGTTGAGCCCATAAAATCCTCTTGCTTTATAATCCCTTCTGCGATATATTCTCCTCTTTGTGTTTCTGATTCAAATCATAGTGAAATTTAACCCCAGGCCAGCTAGGAGTCTAAAGTCCGTGCGTACCAGAACAGTTGAAAGAGCTAAAGCCCACAAGAGCTTTGGCAGCAATGTGCTCAATTACCATGTCCCTGAGCAGAAGCCGCTAAGGGGGAAGACGCCCCAGTATTGGAACCCGAGTCGCAGCCTTTGCTGGAGCCGGGTGGTGATTTTGCGCGGGGCTGAAGTCCTGACTTTAGCGGTTGCCGTGAGTTTGGCTGCATTAGCCGGCTTTGGCGCTGAAATAGCCTTTGCTGCTGAGAGTCTCAGTCTGGGAATTGTGAGCATGAGTTTTGGGCTGGCCGTGGCAGTGCTCTTGGCCGGGGTTTTCGTATTTGTCCATGCGCGCGCGCGCCATTGGACGCAGCTCAAGAATCACAAGCCTGCCGCCGCGGATGAGCAGCTCAAGCTCTTTCAGTCGGCTGCATTTCAGCCGCAGGTGAGCTTCCTTATATGTGTGGATGGCTGGACTCGACATGCGGTGCGCCGCAGTGCCATGAGTGCGCTCTTGCAGGACTATCCGAACCGGAGCTTGGTGTTCTTGCACGGTTCGGGCCGGGAGGGGGCTCCGAATCCGCTTTGGAAGGAAAGCATTGAGAGATTGGGGGATGAGCTGCAGGATTTTGTTCGGCCACTTAAGGACCTTTGCGAGAGCGCGTCCCAAGAGCTCAGGGATCGGTTGTCCCGCAAAGACCTGGAAAGCCCTGTGGAATTTCTCCGGGCATCGCAACTTTTCTTTGATATTGCCCGTTGGCTGGACCAGTTGGCCGAGTCCTGGGATATGCAGGACGATTTGGATGCGCTTTTTGCGAGCGGCTTTCTCAAGCCCAGGGCAGAACAATATAGGGAAAAGGGCCACATCTTGTTTTTGAAGGGCGTCAAGAAAGAGCAGGGTGATTGGCAAAAGGAACTCACTGAGGAATTGGAACGCCTGCGTCATTCATTTTCTTGCCCCATCAGCTGCTTTGACCGTTCTCAATATGAGAATGTGCCGCATGGTGAGGGCAAGGTGGCCGCTTATAGCAGTTATCTGGGGCTCATGGGTCTCAAGCTCAAGAGCGAGGCTTTCAACGATCGCCTGCTTCTGGAGACATGCAAGCTCGGCGAAATCGAGCACGCGGACTTGAGTTTTCCCAGTGCGGATTTCGTGGTCTTTTTGGATCCCGGCACGCTCTTGCGGCCGGGTTATGTCTTGAACCTGGTGGCTCTGATGAAGAGGCCGGAGCACAAGAAAACAGGTGCGATGCCGACTCCTTTGGGTGTACTTTTGCGCCCGCGTTCCTTCTGGGGACAGCTGACGCAATTGTTTAAAGCACCGTGGCAATGGGGTTCGAACAGTATGACTTTGGAGACTGCGGCCGCATGGACAGACCCCACCCTCATGGTGCGGCGCAAGGCGTTGCAGGATTTGGCCAATTTCCACGACGAACGCGGCTATTGTATGGCTCAGTTCCTGCCGGATGCCCGGATGCACCTGGGCAGGGCCTTTCAGAAAGGTCTTCAAGAGCGCGGCTGGAATACTCGAGTCATTCCTCATGTCCTGAGCGACCGGCTCAACGCGCCTTCAGTTTAATTCAACAAGAGAATAGAGAGTGAAATGTCTAGAAGCAGAACCAAACAAATCAATTCCAAGCAACTGCTGACTCGCCCCGAGCAAAGGGTTTCGGGAAGTCCTTTGCGGCCTCAATATTTGCCGTCTCCGGAGCGTGACCCATTCAAGATGCGTATGCGATTCGGCCGGGAAGTGTTTTACGGGGTCCTGGCGTCTGCGGTTACCTTGATGGCATGTGTGGCCATGATTTATTTGGCGGGTCAGACGAGTCTGGCCGAGTTCCGGACCGGGAATTACTGGGGGAGTGCGAGCGCCGCGCTCTTGGTTTCCTTCTTTTTGTTCCTGGTTTACGGGAATATGGTCTATCTGGTTAACAGATCCTCCTATTTTTACCGGCTGAAGTCCCATCACCCGCCGTCCAGACAAGAGATGGAGGGGATTTATGAGAATCCTGAGGCGGCTCCGGAAGTCACTTACCTGATTCCCTCTTATAAGGAAGAGCGGCGCGTGAATTGCCAGTCGGTGTTCTCCGCGTTTTTGCAGGATTATCCCAAGCGGCGCATTGTGCTGCTGGTGGATGACCCTCCGCGTCCTTCGGATAGCGAGTCGGTGAGGCAGCTCAAAGAGGCACGCTCCCTTCCCGGAGACATTAAGACCTGGTGTTCCCCGATGCGGGATCAGCTTTCCGCTGCGCGCAGCGAATTCGAGAGCCGAGCCCTTCGCACGGAATTGGACAGTACCATGGAGTGCCTGCGCTTAGCCGATCTGCATGCGGATGTTGCAGACTTCTTGGAGAAATTTGTTGAGGACTATCCCATTGAGGATCATACGGACTGGCATTTTGTGCAGCTGGTCTTTGGGTCCCATATCAAGGATCATCGCCGGCGCGCTCACGAGTTTTTTCTCAAAGGAGTTGGTTATCCTGCCGAAGGCTGGCAGCGCTTGGTCCGTCGGGAATTTACGCGCCTCAGTTCTTTGTTCAGCGCGAGTTTGGAGGTGTTTGAGCGCAAGACCTATGAGAATTTCTCCTGGGCTCCGAACAAGGCCATGAATCTCAACAGCTATTTGTTCATGATGGGCCGGCATTTTCGCGAGGTGATCCGGGGCTCCAAGGTGTTCCTGGAGCCGGCGCACAAGCACGAAGCTACCCTGTCCATACCGGACGCCAAGTATGTGGTGAATCTGGATGCAGACAGCACCTTGGCCCCTGAGTACACGCTCAAGCTGGTGCATGAGATGGAGAAGCCCGAGAACGACCGCGTGGCGGTCATGCAGACTCCGTATACCTCCATTCCGAATGCTGCGACTGCGCTGGAACGCGTGGCCGGAGCTACAACGGATATGCAGTATGTGGTGCAGCAAGGTTTCACGGCTTTTGGAGCCGCGTCCTGGGTGGGCGCCAATACTCTATTGAGGAAGAGCGCGCTCAACGATATTGTCACAGTCGAGAGCGAGCGCGGGCATTTGGTGGCCAAGTTCATTCAGGACCGCACGGTCATCGAAGACACGGAATCCACCATTGACTTGATTGATTGCGGATGGAAGCTGCACAACTATCCGGAGCGGCTTTCGTATAGCGCCACGCCGCCGGATTTCGGCGCGCTGGTGATTCAGCGCTGCCGCTGGGCCAACGGTGGGTTGATTGTGTTGCCCAAGATGTTGCGGTACTGGCTCAAAGGTCCCTTCAGTCTCAAAAAGCTCATGGAAGGCTTCCTGCGTTTTCATTATTTAACCAATGCGCTCACAGCCACCTTGGGCTATATGGTGCTTATCTTCTTGCCTTTGCGCGAGTATGTTTACTTGGCTTGGTTGCTGCCTTTGGCCGGGTTGCCTTACTACGTTATCTACATGCGGGACATGCATCTGGCCCGGCACCGGCTCTCGGATTTTTTCAGAGCATTTGCCATGAACCTCCTCCTGGCACCGGTCAATATGGTGGGAGTGCTCAAGTCCGTGGAGCAAATGATTACGGGGAAACAATCCCCGTTTATGCGCACACCCAAAATTCTGGGACGCACGGCTTCGCCGGCGCCCATTGCCTTAGTCGAGTTGAGCCTGGTGGTCTATTGCACACTCATTACGGTGATTTTGGGATTTAGAGGAGAATGGGGGAATGCGGTTGTGCCTTGTGTGCACGCGTTCATTTTTGCCTACGCAATTAAGGCCTTTATCGGTTTCAGAGCTTCTGCAGAGGATATCAATGCCGGATTCTTTCAAGGTGGCGCTGGGGCCAAGAAGGCTTCAAACCGAGGTGGACGGATGAAAAGAAGAATCTTAAAGATAGTAGCCCCGGGGTCTGCGGCGGTGGCATTGATTGTGCTGATTTTTGTGGTTCAGGGATTCGGAAGCGGTCCCGTACCTGCGGCAATCCTGACGCCCGCAAAGCAAGTGCCTGTACTGATGTACCACAAAGTTTCGCCGGATCCTGCGGAAGAGGCCAACCACACCCTGGTTCACCTGGACCGCTTTAAGGAAGAAATGCGGTACCTGAAAGAGAACGGTTACACCACGGTGACGGTTTCGGAGCTTTCGGAATATCTGCGCGGGGACCGGGTCCTGCCGGACAAGTCCGTGGCGCTCACCTTTGACGATGGCTGGAAAAGTGTGATGAATGCCGTTGAGATTCTGGAAGAGTACGATTTTAAGGCCACGTTCTTTTTTGTGCAGGAGTATGTGGATAACCAGTATCCGGCCTTTTTGAGTTCGAGTGAGATTGACCGGATTGTTGCAAATAAGAATTTTGAGATCGGCTCTCACTCGATGACGCATCCATGGGAGGTGGGGAATAACCTCGTTTCCTGGATTAGTGGAGAGAATGAAGGCCGCAGTTCCAGGGACTGTGCCGTGGAGGTTGCCGCACCCAAATTCAGCTTAGAGAAGAAGCTGCACCGCGATATTGCAGTCTATGCTTGGCCCAGCGGTTGGTACAATGACCGGCTGTTGACCCTTGCCCGCAACGCCGGATATACGGCGACGGTGACCACGGATGTGGCCAGTAACCGGCCCGGGGATGACCCCATGAAGATCCGGCGCTATCCTGTGTGGGGGCAGTTTGAGATGCCTGAATTCAAACGGCTGCTGCAGGGGGAAGAGAACCTGGATAGCGTCAGTGCCATGGTGAGAGCGAAGATCCCGGTGCCTGAGCCAAGCCCTGCGCAGGATGACTATCCCGAGTCCTGAGCTTCTCATAGGGATGACCCTTCATGAACATTTTCAGAAGATCTCCAGTTTTCTTTGGAATCATTCTAACCATGAGCTTTCTCTGTGGGCCTGGCGCGGCTGCACAGGACTTCGATGAAGGATTACGGCCGGGTCTGCCTGAAAAAGAATCCTCCTCTGAGAATGCGCAAGCATGGTATTGGAATCCTTCCTACAAATACGAAGAAGATAATTTTCAGCGCGAATACTGGCAAACGCGGCAGCAGTTAGGCTATTCTTGGCGATCCGAGTTTGTGCCCTTCCTGGAATACGTGCGCACGAGTTTTAGAGAGCAGGGGATTTTGCCGGTCAAAGACAATGCTTGGGGTGTCGGCGCGCGTGGGCGTCTGAATAACAAGCATGCCTATGTCATGCGTGCTCTACAGCACTCCTTTTCACAGTCTGTCAAAGAACAGACATCTTTCCTTGTGGACCTTCAATCCGATTGGAACAGCACCTGGCAGACGCGTGTGCGCGCGGGCCGGGAGCCTTTGGAAACAGCGCAAGCCTTGCTATCCAATCTCGATCAAGGGTTTTTGGAGACGGAAGTGACGGCCAATTTTTGGACGCGCTGGCATGCTTATGCGCGCGGGGAGCTGGGCCGGCTTTCGGACAAGAACCGTTTGTATTCCTCGGATTGGCAGCTCTCCTACGATATCCCGGGACTCACCGGATTTCAGGCTTTGGTCTTGTATCAATTCGACAATATGAAGGAGCGGCGTCCGCAGTATTACAGCCCGGGCCGCGTGAAGAGTTATCAGGCAGGCCTTTCCTATTACGGAACACCCACGGAAAAGACTTGGGTTTGGGGGCGGTATATTCCGGGCTATGGGAAGGAGCAAGGTGTGGAAACCTGGTTTGTGCAGGTAGTGGATTTCAATGCGGGGTTGGAGATTACCGAGGATTTTGACTTGGAGTTTGGGCTGGGCTGGTCCCGTAGCCCCACTTACCGCTCGCGCACCTATAAGCTCAAGGGCAACTTGGAATTCTAACCCGGGGACAGGTCTCGCTATCCCGTTCACCAGCAACCGTTTCCGCGAGAACCGTCCCCGCGTTGAAATATTTTTCTTGCTCACCGGGTTAAAGACCTGGTAGCTTCACTAGGAACTTGGGTAGAGGGAATTCGAGCGAGTCAACTCGCGCCCACCACAGACTCTGGCGGGCGGGAATGACGGTGCTCAGACCGAGGCGCCCTGGCTGCACACGCGGCCGGGGCTTTTTTGATTCCCTTGGCTTGTTAAAGTGTACAAAATCATGTATACTTTCTGGCTGAGGAGAGGAGGGAGACCATGATCAACACGGTGAGTCTCAAGGAGCTGCGCCCCGAGTTGCCTAGAGTGATCGAGAACATCGATTCCAAATTGGATCGTTATGTGATCACAAAACACGGGAAGCCGGTGGTGGTGATGCTAAGCATTGACGATTACGAGTCCCTCATGGAAACCTTGGACATTCTTGCCGACCCCGATGCCATGGCAGGTTTCAAACAGGGCGAACGAGATATCAAAGAGGGGCAGACGCGTTCTTGGAAGGAGATCAAGAAAGACCTTGGCAAGCTATAGGCTCAGGCTCTCCGATCAGGCTGAAAGAGTTTTGGCTCGCATGGCACAGCGGGAACCGGTGGTGTTTATGCGCGTGGTGCGAGCTTTGGACGAGTTGGAGCAGGATCCAAGCCTTGGAAAGGCGCTCGTGGGAAAGCTCAGGGGGAGGCGCTCCTATCGGGTGGGGAGCTACCGAATTATTTACACAGTTCAGCGGCAACAACTTTTGGTGTTAATGATCGATATCGGGCATCGTCGGGGGATCTACCGATAGCTTGTCGGGCAGATTGAATTCGAGCGGGTGGGAGGACCCTGCTCAGGCGGAGGCGCCCTGGCTGCACACGCGGCCGGGGCTTTTTTTGTGTACCCCCTTGAAATCTGAAATAATTATAGGATAATTAATATGTCCATACGATTTGATTGGGACCCCAGGAAGAACAGATGGAACCGGCAAAAACACGGGGTTTCCTTTGAGGAGGCTTTGACTGTCTTTTATGACGAGTGCGCGCGCATCCTCTACGACCCGGATCATTCGGAAAGCGAGGATAGATTCCTGCTTCTGGGTCTGAGTTCGGCATTGAGAACCCTGGTTGTGTGCCATTGTTATTGGGAGGAAGAGGACAGTATTCGAATCATTTCCGCCCGGAAAGCGACGCGATCCGAGCGAGGGGAGTACGAGAGGTGGCTGCCATGAGAAAGCAGTATGATTTTTCTGAGTCAAAGAAGAATCCCTATGCCAAGAGATTGAAGAAGCAAATCACAATCCGGATCGAGGAGGGGACAATCAGCTATTTCAAGGAAATGGCCGATGACACGGGTATTCCCTATCAGAACCTGATCAACCTCTATTTGCGGGATTGCATGGATTCACGCAGAAAGCTTTCATTCAAATAATTTGTCGGGCAGATGGAATTCGAGCGGGTGGGTCGACCCTGCTCAGACGGAGGCGCCCTGGCTGCACAAGCGGCCGGGGCTTTTTATCGTATTAACGCTTGACAATAATAACGCAGTACGGTATTTATATAAATGATTCATACCTTTGCCTGCAGGGAGACAGAAAAGATATTTGCCCGGCACTATTCGAGAAGTTTTCCTCCGGCAATTCAGCGGGCAGCGCTTCGGAAACTTCTGATTTTGGATGCCGCTGCAGTTTTGGATGACCTGAAGATGCCGCCCGGGAACCGGCTTGTGAGGCTTTCCGGCGACAGGACGGGACAATACAGCATCCGGATAAACCGGCAATGGCGGATCTGTTTTGAATGGCACAAAGGCAACTGCTTTGGAGTCGAGATTACGGATTACCACTGAAAGGCAGGATTATCATGGCACGCAGAATGAAGCCGGTTCATCCCGGAGAAATTCTCCTAAAGGAGTTTTTGGAGCCTATGGGAGTCAGTCAGTACCGGGTGGCCAAGGACACCTCAGTGCCGGCGCGGCGAATTAACGAGATTGTGCATGGCACCCGTGCTATCAGCGCGGATACGGCTTTGAGACTTGCCCGGTATTTTGGAACAAGCGAAGAGTTCTGGATGAACCTGCAAGCGCACTATGACCTGGAAGTGGAGAGGTCACGGCTCGGAAACCGTCTGGAGAGAGAGGTCCGGGTGAGAGAGTAGGATACCGGAGGCAGACTGTAGGTACATAAGATTCTGGCAGATTGAATTCGAGCGGGTGGGTCGACCCTGCTCAGACTGAAGCGCCCTGGCTGCACAAGCGGCCGGGGCTTTTTCTATTTATGGACAAAGCCAAGCAGGGGGATGCGGTGAAATCGAACAACTTTCTCAAAAACGCGGTTGTTGTGATGGTTCTGTTGTGCTTGTTTTTGAATGCGGCCGGCGTGTGGGCGGCACAACCCTTAAGGCAAGGACTTAATTTGATCGGCGTGCCGCGCGGAGTGGCCGAAGGGCGTCAAACTGTGGGAGCTCTCTTGCAAGGAGTGGAATACGAGTGTGCGTGGCGATGCGCCGGCGGAGAGTATGTGGAATTGAGCGGCGGCGATCCCGTGCAAGCCGGGGATGTGTTGTGGGTGCAGGTTGCGCAGGCTCAGATCTGGGAAATACCGGTGCAAACAGGGGCTCCCACACGCTTTGTGTATGACGGGGACGGCGGGCGCGTGCAAAAACGACTGGGGGAGCAGGATCCGGAGATCACGGTCTATGTGGGCCGGGCCTATGAGCGTTGGATGTGCGGGCAGGAGACGCTGGGCACCAAACACATCTATCTGGACGACATGTCTGTGGCATCGGTGCAGTCCACAGGGGAGGTGCTCTACACGCACGGGGATCATTTGGGTTCTGCGAATTTGCGGAGCCGCGCAGACGGAAGCAATGCTGGTCGCCGCAGCTATTCGCCGTTTGGGAATACGGCTGCAACGGAGGCAGATGGCGAGGAGCCGGACAATCGCGGTTTTACCGGCCAAATCCGTGACTTGAGCACCGGCCTTTACTTCTACAATGCGCGCTATTATGACCCGGAGCTGGGGCGCTTCACTCAAGCGGACACGCAGGTGCAAGCGCCGCAGAACCCGCAGAGCCTCAACCGTTATTCCTACGCGCTCAATAATCCACTCATCTACACGGATCCCACGGGGCATTCAGTCCTCAAGTTTTTCAAACAAACCGCTGCGCGCGTGGGGGAGTTCTTTGAGCAGTCCATGAACAAGATCGAACACTATGTGCGAAATCCCAAAGACTTCCTGAAGCGCAAGGTGCTGCGGCCGGCAGCGGCATCCCTTGTCGCCTTTAGCATGGTGGTGTTTACCGCCGGAATGGGCACTCCGGCTGCGGTTGCGGCAATTTCTGCGGCTCAGACTACGCAAGTCTTGGACACCGGGGAAGGCAGGCAGGCCATTCGGTCGATTGGCGAGGAATTTTACGACGATATCTTAGGAATGCGGCCGGCCGCGGCCCAAGCCTGGGCTTCGGTCACAAGCTTTATGGCCGTGAATGCGGGCTTCCAGATGTTTTACGCCCATTTGTGGGCGCCCAATAAGATCGGAGCGGTGGCGGATTCAGCCGGGTATTCGGATGAAGAACTGGCCGCGCTCCTGGAGGAATCCGGGGGGACCAACTACGGGGGCACTCCGCGCTTGGGGGCGGGGCAAATCCCGGGGAACACCGGGGTGCTCCTGAACGAGGCAGGTGAATCCGTGGGCCTGATTTCCCGGGGTTTGAATTTTGCGGGCCCGCAGCACAATGGTATTTTGATGAAGGGCCTGGAATTTGAGCGGGTGTTCGGGCATCCGCCCAGCTTGGGCGCGCTGGGCGATCTTTACGGGATCGGGAGCATCAGTCATCAGGCAGCCAATCAAAGTTTACTCAGCGCCGGTTACAGTACCACGATTTCGGGATTGAGCGGCGGGCCGTGGTCGAGTTATGTTTCGTCCCTGGTCTACGGCCCTTACGGAGGAGGGGATGTCAGTGCTTATTGGAACTGTGCGACGCGGGATTATTAGAGGAGTTATGGGACTCACGGCAAGTATCTGCATTTTTGTGACCTTAGGGGCGTGCAGCACAAAGACTCCGATTCGTTTTGTGCGGCCCCACTACCGGGCTGAACTTTTGGCCCAGCACGGGGAACCTCACAAAACTTCGCGCTCTGAAATCGCGGGTAAGCCGGTTGAGGTTTGGGAGTACGATTTCGGGGTTCATACCTCGAAGGGCAGGTATGTCTATTACCTGGACGGGGAAAATGTTGTGGCCGGCGAGACCCAGCGCTGGAAATGACCGGGGCGAATCCGCTCGCACTTCCCGCGGCTTTGTAAGAAAATGACCTGAAGCTTTATCATTTTCTTCAATTACGGAGGCACAGCCAATGGACCAGGGCATTCTGTATCATCCAGCTCTTCAGGTACTCATTCATCCCAGGGATACGATCCGCCGCACACTCGGCAAGTACGGAGGCTGGACACTTTTCCTGGGAGGAATGGGCACCGCGGCTGAGGGCTTGGATGTGGACACGCTGGTGAAGCTTTTTCAAAGCGCCGCCAGCACGTGGATTTTGGTGTTAGGCTTGGTACTGGCCTTTATGTTGGGTCTGTTGCTGTGGGTTGTCTCTGCGGCGCTTTTGCGGCTTACCGGTTCTTGGTTGGGGGGGCAGGCCAACTTCACCGAAGTGCGCTATGCATTAGCCTGGTCCACCATGCCGTCCATGCTGGCTCTGCTGATAAACCTCCTTTTTATGGGCCCGGTACTTTTGCCTTCGGCCGGGAACCCAGGCGGTCCTCAAACCCTTTTTGGGATCCTCAACTTTGCCCTGGCCGTTTGGGCCCTGGTCCTCTTCCTTGGGTGCTTGAGCGAGGTTCAACGCTTTTCCGTTTGGCGGGTCTTGGGATCCAGCTTGGTGGCCTTGCTTTTGTTGGCCATTCCTTTCCTTATCCTCGGGCTCTTGGCCGGTGTGGCCGTGGGAGTATAGCGATGAACAAGAAGGTCTTGCTCTCGGTGCTTGTTGCTTTGGGGATGATTGGGGCTCTGGGGGTTTTGGTCGGCGCGCTCATTTGGGTGAGCAGCCCCCAGTATTCGCTGAAGAAGGCCCAAGAGGCAATTGCCTGCAATGATCTGGCCACTTTCCGGCGCTATGTGGATGTGGACTATTTGTCTGCGCGCGTGTTTGACTCGATCCTGGCCGGGACTGTTGAGGATAAAGGTGTGGAGGAGGGTTTGGCCGAGTTCGGTATGATCGGCGGCATGAGCAGCATGGATAATCTGAAACCGGTTGTGCTCAAGCGCATTCGTCAGCGTATTCTTGAGGCCGTTGAGCTAAGCGCCCTGGAACCCACGGCCCAAGAGGCCGAGAAGTATCGCACTGCTTCCCTGAAAAAACTGGATCTGCCCTTGCTGGCCAAAGACCTTGGCCTGGTGCCGGGCCCCATGCCTTTGCGCACGGAGGTGCTGGCCGTGGAGAACAAGGAGGCGCGTGCCATCCTTGTGATGTACAGTCCTGTGCTGGGGAAGGAAGTGGGCATCATTGTGGGGATGACGGAGAAGAATGGATATTGGCGCGTTATGGAGATTGTCAATTACGCGGAACTCGCTCAGCATGTGCAGTTTGATGAGCCGGATGTTTTGATGGAGACGTTTAATCGCTTGATCCATGAGGCAATAGAGGAACGCGAGCAGGAAGAGCGGACAACTGCCGGGGACGCAGCTCCGCTCTTGGCCGTGGTCTCCGAGGGCCGCGGGCATCTGGAGCCTGTGCCCCCCTCTGAAGTATGGACCGAGTACCTGACCTTGGAGCACGTGCAGATCAACCGGACTGAGGCCGGTGGTCTGCAATGTGAGGTGGTGCTGCTCAACAAAAGCGAAACTTGGGTTCATCGCGCGCGCTTGCGCTTGTTTTTGCAGGACTCCGCAGGTGTGCCTGTGAGTGCGGCCTCCCAGTGGTTGGTGAGCGAGGACGGCCCGCCCTTGGATCCGGGACAGCGGATCCGGGTCAACTTTCCGGTGGTGACGGAGGGGGTGCCGGCCGAAAGTTATGGTGTGAACTATGCGGTGGACGAGCTCTTGGTCGAGGACTAAGCCTCAAATCTAAATCCTTGTTGCTGGATTTCCAAAATGGCTGTTTGCCAGTTTGTTTGGACGCGGTGGTCAATGCGCAGGTCTTCAAAGAGCCCGCTCGGGCCGAAGAGTCCTTCCTTCAAATCGCTGATCAGGTCCTCGACGCCCACATAGAGTACAAAGCGCTCCTCTCCCACAGCTTCGATGGTCCAGTGTTTTTCCGTGCTGCGGCAGAGCTTCCACTCATATTCAAAATTCTCATTGCGCAAAATAGGTTTGCCGATTTCCCGGGTCAGGCCGTTTTTCCACAAGCTGAGGGCCACCTGGTTCTGTTTCTGGGGGTAGCAAAGGTAAGTCTCCAGAAAATCGCTGGTGCGCCGCAGCGGGGTGCGGGTGTCGGAACTGGGTTTACGGGCCTTGTCGTGCCAGCCGGCCCATAGGCCTGAGAGCAATTCCACTGTGGAGAAGATGTGCAGAAGCACGGGGATAGGAGCGGCCTGCAGCCCGGGAATGGGCTCAAAAGCACGGCGCGCATCGGTGTTCAGAATCTCGAGACGATGCTGCAGAAATCGCTTGGCTTCGAAGAGTCGGATAGAGTCCATAAAAAGAGGCTCCACAAGTTGTTTAATCTTAATAACTTATAACACAAAAAATCTTTTTCAGCAACACTTCGTGTTTCTGGGTAATATACCCGGTTTTGATAGCAAACTTGTGTGTGTATTTGACAAAAGTCACCTATATTAAGTTGGCTCGATTGCTTAATAAATGCTGATAAGCCTCTGGGGCCTAAAACTATAACCTCCACGAGTACAATCACTTCAGTTTTTTGCAACCCTTAACAGCCTGTAATTAAAATACTTTTTAGCAGTCTTGCTTATTTCAGGTTTGAATTTAGGGCAGGTAAGCTTGAAATGGGGACGCAAAAAGGAGCAATCGATGACGGTTCTCAGATTCCTATTCACATTTTCCAGCCCACTTTTCCGGATGCCGATGGGATTTGAGCCGGCAAGCAGCCTCGCGTGGGGAAGACCGGGTACAGGCAAGGGCCTGAATTATTTGTACTACCTTTCCGTTACCACGCACCGCCGGGAAGAGCCCTTTATCAGCGCAGGGGTGGTGGATGTGGTTCTTGACGAGTTTCGCGGAACGGCTGAGGAGCAGGGCCTTCTAATTAAGGCTTGGTGCTTCTTGCCGGGGAGGCTGGATTTGCTGGTCCAGACATCTGGAGCGGAAGGGTGTCTCCGGCAATTTGTGAGGCTGGCCAAGGCCCGTTCAGCAAGGCGTTTTGCCCGGGAGTTCGGGAGACCTTTGTGGCTCATGCCCAAAATGGACAGAATCGAGCGGCGTGGCGATGAGACAAAATTAGCAGAACAGGTTGAGGATCTGTTACAGAAGGCTGTTGATTTGGACTTGGTCGAGGATTTTGCAGACTATCCGTTCTTGGGCAAGGACTTGACTGAGGGATCTAATGTTTGGGGAAGCCGGTGGGGCTCGAAAGAGCAGACAGGGGACAACGATGAGAATCGGCAGAATTGTGCGGAATGTGGACCGAATAAACTGGACAATGCCGGTGAGCGCAAGAGTCGGAACAGACCTTTGGATGGTGATGTGCCTGTTGCCTGAAAGCCGGACGAGCGTGCAGAGGCGGCAGGCGGGCTGCCGGATGGACGATTCGGAGGGTAACCGATGAGCGAAGTTTACCTGGGCTGGAGAGTGGTTTTTTTCTTGGTGATTGTTTTTGGAGCTCTTGGTTTGGCAAACGTGGCTTTTGCCGAGGAAAGGCCGCTCACGGAAGTGCATTCCGCCGCAATGATCATTAAGGTGGGTTGCGAAGACGCGAACGCAACCTGGGAAAACTGGCCGTCAGAGTTCTGGACCGGCCAAAGGAGTGGGCTGCTCGCCTCAGCGCAGCCGCGTTCAGCAAAGGCCGCTTTTTGGTGGTCTGCGCTTGCGGGCCAAGGGCTAAACAGCTTGCCGGATTCCTATCGAGTGAATCGTTATATGCAATACATGCATTAATCCCGAGGCTAGCAACAACGAGAGACGAGGTGGGTGCGGACAAACCGGGAGCCCGTGGGGGGCTCCCGGTTTTTTGTCTGCGTTAAGGTGTGCTCGAACTACTGGACGAAGCACTCTTTGTCGAAAACGAATTGCTATTGGCCGAGCTGGCGCTCTTCACAACGCTCTTGGAAAAGCTGCGCCGCACACCGTTTGGAATGATTTCTTCTGTTTGGTTCCGTTCCTTCCGGACTTTCCATGTGGTCCGCCAAGCTCTGGAACGAGTTGTATTGCCGTCCGGCGAAACCTCGGTGACTTCTCCATGGTCAATGTACTCGTCTTCAAAGATTTCAGCCTGGGCCGGCAGTAGCGGAATACACAGAGAGAACGCAAGCAGGAATGCCAGCGCACGAGAGGTCATTTTAAGCACAAGAACTTCCTTTCTCCAGACCACTCGACGCCCGCACCCCGTGTGGCAGAGGAATGTAAATTCCGTCAGCTATCTTAGGCTCCTTAGGAGGGCCGGTCAACCCCGATTTCCGGTTCTCAACTTAGTGCGCAGCTTGGCGCTGAACACCGGGGAGGCGGGGACGGACTTGGTTGACCTGCTCCGGGCGTCTTGGGTAAACTATATCCCTTGTGTTTCTTGGATTAATGACTATTAGGAGGCAAAAATGAAACGCGTTTTAGTGAGTGTGCTCGGGGTATTTCTCCTGGCAGGGATTTTTTCTGATCCGGCTGCGGCAGCCCGGATTGGGGACAAAGACGTAGAGTGGGAAATGAGTACGGCTGTTAAGGTGGGCCGTGTTTATTATGAGGAAGACATCTCAATCCTCCCATTGGAAAGCGACTGGGACGCCACCTTTGCTGAGCTCGAATTTGGGGTGGAGAACAGAGATTACGAAGGCTGGGATGGCGGCGCAGATATTGGCCTCTTGTTCACGAGCCGCGAAACTGAGACATGGCACCTCACTCAGGGCGGGGCCTTCCAGTCAAATGAAATGAAGATCGACGGCTGGGACCTGGATCTTTTTTTGGGGCGGCCGCTCCACAACACCGACTCCGCAAAATTTACGCCGGGCGTGGCGTACGGATATCGTGGCCTGAGTTTCAATCGCCGTATCACCAACGCGGGCAGAGTTGAAGAAGATTACAGTGTGCATCATCTGGATCTCTATGGGTTAGCCGAGTGGGACGTGGCCCCTACCTGGAACTTGGAACTCAAAGGCAATGTGGGTTTTGTTCCGTACGCAGAAGCGGACAACAGCATTTACGGGAAGTTCGATACTTCGAGCGGATGGGTCGCGGGCGTGGAGCTCACTTCTCGGAATCAAATGGGCAAGAATTGGGGCGCAACCATGGGTGTGTTCTACGACTATCAAAAACTCAGCGGAGAGCAAGACGCACGCAACGGCTTTATCGTCGAATGGCCGGACAGCCAGTACTATCGCTGGGGCGCCCAGGTGGGGCTCAATCGCAAGTTCTAGAAGAGAACATCCGGAAGGTTAGGAGAGGGAATGCCCCATTCTGACGAGAAGCTGGCTCTGGTGATCGACGACGAAGAGGATATTCGTGAGATCATCGGGGTTGTGATGGAAGAAATGGGTTTTCGCTGCGAGACTGCTCACAACGGGCAGGTGGGCCTGGAAAAGGCTCTCTCGCTGCGTCCCTCCCTGGTGCTCGTGGATTGGAATTTGCCTTTGATGAGCGGGGTGGATATCATCCGCAAGCTGCGTGCCAATCCGGAGACCGCCAAAATACCCACCCTTATCCTGACCGGCGAGGTGCGCCCTGATTCGATCAAGGAGGCTCTGGATGCCGGGGCTTGGGGGCATATCGCCAAACCTTTTGAGCCCGACGACCTAATCCGGGCTGTTGAGGCTATCCTTTCAACCTAATCCAAATATTTCTCCCTTGACAGAGCTGGGTGCCTTACCTATGATCTTTGTTAGCACTCACATGTGGTGAGTGCTAAATGAAAGCTAAGATATGCGCGTAAACGATTTAGAGACAAGAAGAAAAGCCATTTTACGGGCCATTGTGCAGTCCCACATTGAATCAGCCGCGCCTGTGGGAAGCCGCACGATTTCTCGTTTGTGGAACCTGGGGCTTTCCCCGGCGAGCATCCGGAACGTCATGGCGGATCTGGAGGAGCAGGGCTTTATTACTCAGCCCCACACTTCTGCCGGGCGTGTGCCCACCCAGGCGGGATACCGCTGCTATGTGGACGACCTGATGGAGCCTGAACAGCTTACACAGGACCTGCGAGGCTCTTTGATGCAGCTTTGCCAGACGCGCTGGGAGATGCTGGAGGAGTTTCTCCGCCGCACAGCAGAACTCCTGAGCGAACTTACGGGCCAAGCCGCGGTGGTTGTATCGCCTCGTCTGATCAGCAGCCGGTTCCGCCGTGTGGAGCTCTTTATAGTGGAAGGCCGCCGCGTGCTTGCGGTCTGGGTGATTGAGCCGGGGCTGCTTCAAAACCGGCTCGTGGACATGGAGGAGAAGCCGGCGCCGGAGCTCCTGGAACGAACGGCCAATTACATGAATCACCGCTTAAGGGGTTTGACGCTGTTGCAGGCGCGTGATGTCCTGGAGCGGGATGCGCTGAGTGTCGAAGGAGGGGTCTTTCCCCTGGTGCGCTGTGCGCTCGAACTAGTCGACAAGTTGGCGAAGCAATCGGAAACAGACCGCGTGTATTCGCGCGGCACAAGCCGGATACTATGCCAGCCGGAATTCGCGGAGGCTCAGCGGGTTCAAGAGCTGGTGCTTTTCCTGGAGGAACAACGCGGACTCTATGATCTGTTGAGCCCCAATCTTTACCAAGAGGGCATGCGCGTGTGTATTGGCGCGGAAAGCGGGAGCGCGTTGCTGCAGGACTGTACACTGATCACCTGTACTTACTCAGCCGGCGGCTGGCCGGTGGGCGTCTTGGGTGTGGTCGGCCCCATGCGCATGAATTACCCGCGATCTCTAACTGCGGTATCGTACATGGCGCGGCTTTTTTCCGCGCTTCTGGATGGAGAAAGGGAGATTCGACTGTGAGTTGCGAAGAGTCCAAGGAAGAGTCGCAAGAAACGCAGGCTGGGGGCGTGTGGTTGGAGGCCGGAGAATACGAGGCTCTCAAGCGCGAGGCAGAAGAGAGCCGGAAGCGGCAGGACCAGTGTTTGCGGTTAACTGCGGAGTTCGATAACGCGCGCAAGCGCATGGAGCGCCAGCGTCAGGACTTGTCGCGCTTTATCCTGGCCGGACAGGCTGAAAAGCTTTTGCCTGTGGTGGATGATTTGGATCGCGCACTGCGACAGCTCGAAGAGGAGCATCAGGGAGAAGAGTTCAGCGGGCTCAAGATGTTGCACCAAAATCTCTGGGAGGTCCTGACAGGGATGGGTCTCAAGCCTTTGGAGACAGTGGGAAAGAGGTTTGACCCGGCCAAACACGAGGCCATTGCTTTTGTGGAGGCCGAAGACTGCGAAGAGCAGAGTATCGCAGAAGAAATTCGTAAGGGGTATGAGCTGGAGGGTCGGGTGATCCGTCCGGCAGTCGTTCGCGTGTATAAGAATATTTCCAAGGAGGGTAATCCCGATGGCTAAAGCAATCGGTATTGATTTAGGAACATCCAATAGCGCTGCTGCTGTGATGGAAGGCGGGAAGCCTACGATTATCCCCAGCGCAGAGGGGACTTCGATCGGCGGAAAGGCCTTTCCGTCTGTGGTGGCCTTTTCCAAGGAAGGCGAGCTCTTGGTCGGTGAGCCTGCGCGGCGTCAAGCGGCCATAAATCCGGATGGTACGATACAAGCGGCCAAGCGCAAGATCGGAACCAATCACAAGTATGAGATCAGCGGCAAGCAATACACGCCGCAACAGATCTCGGCCTTTATTCTGCAGAAGGTGAAGGCGGACGCAGAGGCGTTCCTGGGAGACACGGTTCATGATGCGGTCATTACCGTGCCTGCGTATTTTAACGATAATCAACGCCAGGCCACTAAGGATGCGGGGGCTATTGCGGGCCTCAATGTGCTGCGTATTATCAACGAGCCCACGGCCGCGTGTCTGGCCTATGGCCTGGACAAGGCGGGCAAGGAGCAGATCATCCTTGTCTTTGACCTGGGCGGCGGAACGCTCGACGTTACGCTCATGGACATGTGGTACGACGAGGAGCACAAAACCAGCGGCTTTGAGGTTAAGTCCACCAGCGGGGATACCGCATTGGGCGGCACGGATATGGATGCGATACTCATCGATTACGTGGCCAAGGAGTTCCAGAAGGAATCGGGTGTGGATGTCCGCAATGACTCCATGGCTGTGCAGCGCGTGCGTGAGGCGGTTGAGAAAGCCAAGATCGAACTCTCAACTACGCTCTCCACAGATCTTAATCTGCCCTATCTCACCGCCGATTCTACGGGTCCCAAACACTTGGCGCTCAACATGACGCGCGCCAAACTGGAAGATTTGGTGCGTCCTGTGGTGAATAAATGCCGCGGTCCCATTGAGCAGGCTTTGCGCGATGCGGGCCTGACCGCAGACCAGGTCCATCGAATTATTCTGGTGGGCGGTCCCACGCGCATGCCCATCATTCAGCATTTTGTGGAAGAAGTGGTGGGTAAGAAAGTCGAACGCGGCGTGGATCCGATGGAGTGTGTGGCGCAGGGCGCTGCGATTCAGGCCGCTGCATTGAAAGGCGAGGTTCAGGATATCCAGCTTCTGGATGTGACACCGCTTTCTGTCGGGATCGAAACCATGGGGCAAGTGCTCACCAAGCTGATCGAGCGCAACACCACCATTCCCACGCGGAAGAGCCAGATCTTTTCCACGGCCGCCGACAACCAGACCTCGGTCACGGTGCGCGTGCTGCAAGGGGAGCGCTCCATGGCCAACGACAACACGGAACTCGGCCGTTTTGACTTGGTCGGGATTCCTCCTGCGCCGCGCGGAGTGCCGCAGATCGAAGTTACTTTTGATATTGATGCGGACGGCATTATGCACGTTTCGGCCAAGGACCTGGGCACTCAGAAGGAGCAGTCGATTCGCGTGACTGCTCCGGACAAGCTGAGCAAGGACGAAATTGACCGCATGGTCAAGGAAGCGGAGCAGTTTGCGGATGAGGACGCCAAGAAGAAGGAATTGGCCGAGGTGCGCAATCAGGCAGAAGCTCTCGTCTACTCAACCGAGAAATCGGTCCAGGAGCATGGGGACAAACTGGAGGCCGTGGACAAGTCCAATATCGAGGAAAAGATCAAAGCTCTCCGCGAGGTCCTGGATTCCGGCGATGTGAGCAAGATCCAGAAGGCCAATGAGGCTCTGGCTCAAGCTTCGCATAAGTTGGCCGAAATTCTCTACAAGGATGCTGCTGCGCAGCAGGGGGCCCAAGGCGCCCAGCAGGCCGGATCGCACTCGGAAGGCACCACAGGCACAGGCGCCGGCTCTACCCAGAAGGATGAGGATGGCCAGGATGTCGTGGATGCGGAATTCAAAGTGGAGGATGACAAGAGCTAAGCATGGCCACAAAACGGGACTATTACGAAATCCTCGGTCTCGCACGGGATGCGAATGCGGACCAGATTAAACGTGCGTATCGTAGTTTGGCGCTGAAGCATCACCCGGATCGCGTTTCCGAGGATAAGAAGAAGGAGGCTGAGGAGGCCTTTAAGGAGATTTCCGAGGCTTATGCCGTTCTCTCCGATGGGAAAAAGCGCTCGGAGTACGATCGCTTTGGTCATGAAGGCATCAACAGTCACTACAGCGCAGAAGACATCTTCCGAGGCGCGGATTTCGGGTCCATCTTTGAGGATCTGGGATTTGGAGGCGGGATCTTTGAAGATCTTTTCGGCGGAGGCGGAGGGCGTCATGGCCGCCACCCGGGTGCGGGTTCGCATTTGCGCGTTGCTGTGGAGATTAGTCTGGAGGAAGCCGCACGCGGTATTGAAAAGACGATGTCCGTGACCAAGCGCGAGCCTTGCGAGAGTTGCAAAGGAACGGGCGCTGCCCAAGGCCACGCACCGGAGACCTGTCCCCAGTGTGGGGGGCGCGGCCAGGTGCGCATGAGCCAAGGCTTTTTCAGCATGGTCACGACCTGCCCTCAATGCCAAGGCAAGGGCACGGTGATCAAGACTCCGTGTGCCACTTGCCGCGGTGAGGGCCGGGTCAATAAGGCCAAACGCATCAAAGTCAAAATTCCGCCTGGTGTGGATGAGGGACAACGTCTGGCTCTCAAGGGGCAGGGCGAGGCCGGTATTGGCGGAGCGCCGGCCG
>JAFGIU010000111.1 GCA_016929445.1 Candidatus Omnitrophota bacterium | reverse complement strand
GGTGGCGGCGCACCAGCTTGGTGTGCAGGTTCTCGATCACCTTCTGAATGTCAAACCGGCCTTCCTCAGAAGCGATCTGCGCGTGAAGCAGTACCTGCAAGAGGAGATCGCCCAATTCGTCGACAAGTTCTTTTTCCTTTCCGTTGCGGAGAGCGTCGACGACCTCATAGGCCTCTTCGATCAAGTGTGGAATAATAGACTCATGCGTCTGTTGGCGATCCCAAGGGCAACCGCCGGGAGCGCGCAGTGTGGCGACGACTTCCAGGAGTGAGTTGAACGCATCCATGGCCTTCAAGATAGCATAGGTCGGCGGCGGAAGCAGCTGGTTTAGTAAGGAAGGCACTCGTATCGGTGAAGATCTTACAGCTGAGCACCCATCTGGACCGGGGCGGAATTACCTCTTATGTGCTCAATCTTTCCCAAGGCCTGCGCGACCTCGGGCATGAGTGCGCGCTTTTTACCGGCGGGGGGACCCACGAGATTCGGTTGAAAGAACTGGGTTTAGCGCATGTGCGGGGGATGGTGCCCACAAGTTCTGAGCTCAATCCCAGGCTTATTCCTGCGACTTACCGGCTTGTCCGCCTTATCCGCAGAGAGAAGATTGAAATTCTCCACGCCCATTCGCGCGTGACGCAGGTGTTGTGCACTTTGGCCGGTGGTTTGACCCGGGTGCCGTGGGTTTCGACTTGCCACGGGGTTTACCGAAATCATTGGGGCAGGCGAGTCCTGCCTGCCTGGGGCCGGCGAACAGTGGCGATCAGCAAGGTGGTGGGTGATTGGCTGATCCGGGAAATGGGAGTGCCTGAGGCCCAGGTGCGGCGCGTGAATACGGGGTTGGACGCGGCGCAGTGGAGGCCGTCTTCGAGTGCAGAGCCTTCGCTCAAGGAGCGCTGCGGATGGCAGAATTCCCTGCTTATCGGCAGTGTGGGGCGCCTCTCCGAAGAAAAGGGACATACCGTGCTTGTCGAGGCCTTTGCGCAGGTTGCGGCAAAGAATCCCTTGGCGCGCCTGTTACTGGTGGGGGACGGACGGCTGCGGCCTGTTCTTGAGCAGCGGATCGGCGCGTTTGGTTTGCAGGGGATCGTGCGGATCGAACCCGCCTTGGATTTGCCGGCCCACCTCCATGAGCTGGATCTTTTTGTTCTGCCGACATCGGGTATTGAAGGCCTTGGGATTGCAGTGTTGGAGGCCATGGCTGCCTCGGTGCCGGTGGTGGCCACACGCAGCGGGGGGCCCGAGGAACTGATTGAACACGGCCGGACCGGCTGGTTGGTGGAGCGCGGGAAGCACGCGGCCATGGCCGGCTTGGTATTGGATCTTCTAAATGATGAGAGGCGGCGGGTTTCTACGGTGGAGCCTGCTTTGGAGTTTGTTAAGCGTGAGCACAGCATCGAAAACATGGCCCGGAGCACCGCAGAAATCTACCAAGAGCTAGTCTGAGCGTACTTTGTAGGATATAGTTTTATTAGGTATTTCTGCGCAGGTGTCAGGCACTGGTGCCTGGCACCGGTGCCTGGCACCGGGTTCAACCAGAGTGAACAAAACATGCGACGCAAGTTTCTTATTTTTGGGTTTTTGACTTTGTTAATTGGAACCGGAACGGTCTGTATCCGCTCCCAATACGTTCCCCCGGTCCTGATGTATCACAGCATCGACGAAAGAGCGCAGGAGACCAAGCTCAGTGTTACCCCCGAATCTTTTGACCTGCAGCTGGCGCGGCTCCAGGATTGGAATGCATCTGTCTTGTCCTTGGAGGAATTGGTCCGGGGGCTCAAAGGGGAGCAGGATCTTCCTGCCAATGCCCGGGTCCTAACCTTTGACGACGGCTTTGAAAATTTTTACAGCGAGGCCTATCCGGTTCTAAGGAAATACGGAGTGCCGGCCGCCGTATTTGTGGTAACCGAGTGGGTTGGGCGGGATGGATTTCTCAGTTGGGATCAACTCAGGGAATTGGCGGCGGATCCCCTGGTAACTGTGGGCTCTCACTCCTTCAGTCATGCTTGGTTGCCCAGCCAGGACGACGAGGCCCTCCGCAATGAATTGGAGGAGTCCAAGCGTGTGATGGAGGAGCAGTTGGGCGTGCCGGTCGAATTTTTGTGTTATCCCGCAGGGGCTTTTGACGCGCGCGTGCGCGAAGCGGCCATTGCCGCGGGCTATAAGGGGGCGGTTGCCACAAACCCCGGTCCCCATTATCCGGACCAGGATCCCTATGCGATCAAGCGCGTGCGGATTTCGCGTACCTCGGACAACCCGGCGGCGTTCTGGTTGGAGTCCTCCGGGTATTACACGTGGATTAAAGAGGTCCGCGACGAAGAATAAGCGAGGGGCCCTTTGAAAACACCTCGGCGTCTTCTTTTGTGGTTTCCCAATTGGCTGGGGGACGTGGTCTTTACCACACCGGTGCTGGAGAGCTTGAGGCAGGCCATGCCGCAAACCCGGCTTACCGGTTTGGCTGTGCCGCGGGCCGCGGAATTGCTGGAGGGCAATCCGTGGCTCGACGAGCTGCAGATTTACGATCCTGAGGGCGTACACCGCAGTCCAATCGGACTCAGGACTTTGGCCGGGTCGCTCCGGCGCGGCAATTTTGATGCGGCTCTTCTGCTCAAATCCTCCCGAACCCGCGCTTTGCTTTGCGCTGCCGCGGGAATTCCTGTGCGGGTCGGCGCGCTCAAAGGCGGTTTCCCATGGCCCCTCACCCATGCCTCGCACTTGCATTATGATTCCCTGCACCGGACGGATTACTATCTGGAGTTGTCCAAACCCCTGGGCATTTCTGCGGCGTCCGCATGCGTGAAATGGTTTGTTGCCGAGGGTTCTGCTCAGTTGTTGGAACCTTGGCTGCGGGAGCAGGCGATTTCTGAAGAAGAGCCGTACCTGGTCCTCCATCCGGGCGGAAATTGGGAGCCTAAGCGATGGCCTGCAGAGTCCTTTTCCCTGGCTGCCCGGCAGCTTTGCGAGTCGCACGGCATGAGGGCTGTGCTCATCGGCACTCAGCCCGAACGCGGTTTGGCCGAAGAGATTGCCGCCCAACTTCCCAATGCCCCTGTTATCGCAAGCGGTTCGCTCAATCTGAAACAACTTTCTGCTCTGCTTCAGGGAGCCCGCCTGATGCTCTCCAACGACAGTGGTCCTTTGCACATGGCAGTGGGATTGGGTGTTCCTGCCGTGGGGATTTACGGCCCCACAAACCCGGCTATCACCGGCCCGCGCGGAAACGGGCCTTTGCAAGTAGTGCAATCCGCAGAGCCGGGTTCTATAAAGGAAGTTCCCGTCGACAGGGTGGTCGAGGCCGCGCAGTCTGTCCTGGCCGGGAATCCTAGGGTGCGCTCCTTGCATCCACATCTGCCAATACAAGCCCGGAGACCGGTCAATCGAATTCTGGTTGTGACTCTGAGCAATCTGGGTGATGTCATCCTGACTCTCCCGGTGATCCATCAATTGGCTGAGCTTTTTCCTCAGGCGGATTTGGAAGTGGCTGTGGGGCCGCGTGCCGGCGCTCTCCTGGAAGGGGATGATCGTCTCAAGCGTCTTTGGGTTTATGATAAACAGGAGGGCTTGGACAAGCGTGTTCAATTGCTCTTGCAACTGCGTTCCAAGGAATACGATCTTCTGGTGGATTTGCGCTCTACGGTGCTGGGCTGGTTCTTGGCGCGATCCGCACACAATCCGGTTTTGCAAAGGGCGCCCCAATGGATGCAGCACCGGGTCGAACGCAATCTCTGGACCCTGGAGCGCGCCTTGGACGGAGTTTTCGGGCGTGGTTGCTGGAGGGCGGAGCGCTCATCGGCAGAACGGGCGCGGCAAAATGCCCGGCTTCTGCCCCTGAGAGATTCTGAAAGGGAGTGGGCAGAGTCTGCCCTGGGGGACAAGCCCCCGGAGCGCGGATGGGCCGTCTTGGGCGCGGGTGCGCGCAGTTATACAAAAATGTGGGATTGTGATCGTCTGGCCCAGGTGGCCCGGGAGCTTATCGGGAGCGGCTACGGAGTGATCTTGTTGGGCGGCCGGGCCGAGGCGGAAGCCTCCGGACGCCTGCTGCAGCGCTTGCGCGGCGAAAAGGGTATTTCGTCCGAAGTCCTAAAGGATTTGGCAGGCCGGACAAGCATTCGTCAGGCAGCTGCCGTGGTTGCGCGCGCCGGGTTGGTGATCGCCAATGACAGCGCGATCTCTCATTTGGCCTGGGCTTATGCGCGGCCTTCGGTCACGGTATTCGGTCCTACGGATCCGGAAAAGTACGCGCCGGCCGGGTCCGGGCACCGGATTGCGCGCGTGGGTTTGCCCTGCAGTCCTTGCGAACAAGCGCTGTGCCGCTATCATCATGAGTGTATGGAGTGGCTTTCACCCGGCGATATATGGAAGAAGGTGTTAGAGATAACACAATGAAACCTGCAAATTCTCGATTCATAGACAGCCTGGTTAGCCGCGGAATCATCGACGCGGGTTCTTTGGATGCTCTCTCCAAAGAGGTGCGGCGCCGGGGCGGGCGTTTGGGCAAGGTCCTGGTGGAAAAGCGTCTTCTCTCCGAGGACGAGTTCTTGTCCGTGGCAAGCGAAGAACTCGGTTTGCAACGCGTGGATCTCGCCAAGTTTGCGATCCCCCTGGAAGTGGTCGGCCTTTTGCCTGAGCGCATTATGCGGCGATACGGGATTTTCCCCGTTTCTCATGTGGGAGAAACAGTCACTATCGCGGTGAGTGATCCTACCAATCTCTTGGCCGTGGACGATGTCAAGTCGCTTACCGGATTCGAAGTGGCCCTGGTGTTGGCTCCGGCTGCTGCAATTGCGAAACTCATGGACTCCCATTTTTCTCCGGGCAGCGGGGTCGATTCAGCTGCCGCGGAGGCCACAACCAAGGACCGCACAACTCCATCTGTTGAAGGGGAGGAAGGCATTGACTTGGCTTTGGGCGCGGAGGAGAGCTCCAGCGCCCCTATTGTGCGCATGGTCAATCTGATTTTGACCCAGGGGATTACGGGGCGGGCCAGCGATATCCATTTGGAGCCCTACGAAGACCGGGTGCGGGTGCGGTACCGCGTGGACGGCGGTTTGCAGGAAGGCCCGACCATTCCCAGAAACAACCAGGCCGCGGTGACCGCGCGCCTTAAGATTGTCTCTGGCATGGACATTACAGAGACGCGCGTCCCCCAGGACGGGCGATTCAAGGTGCGTATCCACGGCAAAGAAATTGATTTCCGTGTTTCCGCTTTGCCGGTCACCTACGGCGAAAAGATGGTGCTGCGCGCGCTGGACAAAACCAACCTCACTGTGGGCCTGGAGACTTTGGGATTTCTGCCCGAGCCTCTGGCCGATTTCCAAAAGGCCATTGCCACGCCCTATGGAATGATTCTTGTGACGGGCCCAACCGGGAGCGGCAAGTCAACCACGCTTTATGCTGTCCTCAACCGCCTGAATCAGGAAGAGCGCAATATTGTCACTGTGGAAGATCCGGTGGAGTATCAGGTGGAGGGCATTACCCAGGTGCAGGTGCGGCCGGAAATCGGTTTAAGTTTTGCCAATGGGCTGCGAGCGCTTACGCGCCAAAGTCCGGATGTAATGATGGTGGGCGAAATCCGTGATTATGAAACAGCCGATATCGCAGTCAAGGCCTCCCTAACCGGCCACCTGGTTCTGAGCACCTTGCATACCAACGATGCTATCGGAGCCATTACCCGGTTGATCGATATGGGGGTTGAGCCGTTTTTGGTGGCAACCAGTCTGATTATGTCCGCAGCCCAAAGGTTATGCAGGCGCGTCTGTGACTATTGCTCCGAACCCGAACCCTTGACTGAAGAAGCAATCCAGGAACTCGGCATTACTCCGGAAATGTTGGCGGATGCCAATATCCGTAAGAGTGTGGGATGTTCTAAGTGCAATGGCACGGGATATCACGGTAGAATGGCCACACTGGAAACCTTTGTTCTGGATGATCGCGCCAGGGAGATGATTGCCAAACGCGCCTCAGCCTCAAAGATCAGCGATTATGCTGTTTCAAAAGGCATGCGCTCTTTGAGGCAGAATGTCTTGACCAAGGCATTGCGCGGGTGGACCACTCTGGACGAAGTCCGGCGTTTGACAGCCAAAGACAGCTAATAGGTAAAAATAGATGATATCGAAATTCAAATACCTTGCCAAAGATCCCAGCGGGAAAACCATTAAAGGAAGCGTGGAAGCGGAGTCTGAGATTGACGCCATTGTCATGCTTCGGCGCCGCAAGATCACGGTGATCACCCTCAATGAAATCAAGACCCGGGGCCAGAAGGTGGGGCGCGCCAAGATCAAGGTGGAGGAAATTTCGATCTTTTGCCGCCAGCTTTCAACCATGGTGGACTCGGGAATTCCCTTAGTCACTTGTCTGGAAGTCCTTTCCGAACAAACCGAGAACCGGATCTTCAGGGATATTCTGGAAAAAATCCGCTTGGATGTGAAGGAAGGAAGCGGGCTCTCCGACGCGCTGGGCCGACATC
>JAFGIU010000110.1 GCA_016929445.1 Candidatus Omnitrophota bacterium | reverse complement strand
GGTCTTCATCTTAAAACGCATGATCAGCCCGACCACCGATCCGAAGAGCGGGGCCAGAAAGAAAATCAGAATGACCCCTTGCCAGCCCAAGAGAGAACCGACCATGGCCAGAAACTTCACATCGCCTCCGCCCATGGCCTCCTTGCGATAAATGATCTCTCCGATCACGCCGATCAAGTACAGACTTCCGCCTCCCGCAAGAATTCCCATCATGGAACGCAGGAGTGAGCTACTCACCGAACTGGCCCCGTGAAGTTGAGGGAGAAGAGCGCTCAACAAAAGTCCCAACACCAAACCTCCCAGACTGATCTCGTCCGGAATAATCTGGTGTTCCCAGTCAATCCAGGTCACGGCAATGCACGCAGAGATTAATGCCATATAAACCAAGGTGACGGGCTGAAGCCCGAAGAGCTGATAAGTAGCTAACCAGAGCAAGCCGTTCAGAAGTTCCACCGCGGGATAGCGCCAGCTCACGCGCGCACTGCAGTGACGGCAACGCCCTTTCAGAAGCACAAAGCTCAGGATCGGTATATTGTCGTACCACGCGATAGTCGCACTGCACTGGGGGCAATGGGAACGCGGCTTGACTACAGATTCTTCGCGCGGCAAGCGCCAAATGCAGACATTGAGAAAACTGCCCACAAGGAGGCCGAAACAAAACACATAAACGGCAATCAAGGTCTCCACAAGCTTCCTTCTATAGGGCCTGCATCAAGGCCTTTCGCATCACACTCACCGGCGCCTTGAGCCCGGTCCAAGATTCCCAAGCCTCCACAGCCTGATACAGAAGCATGCCTTCTCCTGTCACGGCTTTTGCCTTGGCCCGCCCGGCAGCCTGAATGAGCGGGGTGCGTACCGGGTTGTACACCAAATCAAAGACCGTGTTCCCGCGTCCCAGCCCCTTGGCAGGAAAGGGTAAGGGGTCCCCTGCTTTAAGTCCCATGGGAGTCGCATTCACCAGCAGGCCCCGAGGATCCAAGGCCTCCATCAGGGCCCCAGGCTCAATGGCCACAGAGACAATTCTTGCCGTCTTCTTGCGTGCACGCAGCCGCCGCACCAAAGCCGAGGCCCGGCCTCTGGACCAATCGGCAATCACCAAGTTCTCACATCCGGCATCGAGCAGGGCCGAAGACACCGCACGACCGGCCCCGCCTGCTCCCAGCAGAAGAGCCTTCCCGCTTTTGGGCCGCCAGGAGCTGGATTCCAAAAGTGCTCTGAGGAATCCGAAGCCGTCGGTATTGTCCGCTTCCCAGCCCTTGGGGGTTCGCTTGAGTGTATTGGCCGCGCCCACTGCCCGGGCGCGCGCGCTCACCCGCAAAGCCGCCTTCAAGGCCGCCACCTTGTGCGGCAAAGTAATGTTCAGACCCTGCACGCCTTCGTGGTGAAGGCGCTTGAGTGTGCGGCCAAGCCGGCCCGGCGCCACTTCCCATTTGGTATAAAGAGCATCCATCCCCACTGCGGCAAAGGCCGCATTGTGAATCGCGGGAGACAGGCTGTGTTGGATCGGATACCCGATCACTCCATAAAGGCGGGTAGAGTCCTTGGCCATTTTCTACGGTTGTGTGAGCGATTCTTTGGCAGCCCGCTTAGCCGGCACCAAATGAACCGCTTTGTTAACGGCATTGAGATAGGCCCTCACACTCGCTTCGACAATATCTGTGCTGGCTGCCCGACCCGTGACAATCTGACCGCGCAACTTCACTTTGATCGAGACCTCACCCAGGGCATCCTTGCCCTCAGTGACCGCGCGAATGGAATAATCGATCAGCTCTCCTTTAAAACCGGTAATGCGATCCACTGTCCGGTAGCAAGCATCCACGGGCCCGTCTCCCGAAGAGGCATCCTGGAACATTTCCCCGTCCCTCTTCAAACGGACCGTGGCCGTGGGGATCGTATGGTTCCCGGAACTCACATGGATATAATCCAGCTGCCAAGTTTCGGGAATCTCATTGATCTCGTCCTCTACGATAGCCACCAGGTCTTCGTCATAGACTTCCTTCTTTTTGTCCGCCAGTTTCTTGAAGCGCTCAAAGGCCTGTTCCAGCGCCTTGGGGTCCAATTGCATGCCCAGAGCCTGGATACGCTTTGAAAACGCGTGCCGGCCCGAGTGTTTGCCCAAAACCAAACGGGATTCACTCAGCCCGATATCGCGGGGATGCATGATCTCGTAGGTAATGCGCTCCTTGAGCACTCCATCCTGATGGATCCCGGACTCATGGCTAAAGGCATTCGCACCCACGATCGCCTTGTTGGCCTGCACCACCATCCCGGTGAGCTGGCTGACCAAACGGCTGGCTTTGTAGATCTCTTTGGTATGGATCCCTGTGGTCACATTCTTGTAAACATCGCTTCGCGTCCGCAGGGCCATGACGATTTCTTCCATGGATGCGTTACCGGCCCGCTCTCCGATCCCGTTGACCGTGCACTCGACCTGAAGCGCGCCATTCCGGATCGCAGCCAGGGAATTGGCCACTGCCAAACCCAGGTCATTGTGACAATGCACGCTGATGATCGCCTTATTGATATTGGGGACGTTGTTGAAAATGCCTGCGATCAATTCACCGAACTGTTCAGGCAGCGCATAGCCCACCGTATCCGGAATGTTGATCGTGCTCGCCCCTGCATCGATCACGGATTCGATTACCTTATAGAGGAAGTCCGGCTCCGTGCGCGATGCGTCTTCCGGCGAAAACTCAACATCCTCAACCAGGCCGCGCGTGTATTTGACCATGCGTACGGACTGGCGCAGGATTTCCTCTTCGGCCTTCTTCAATTTGTACTGCATGTGGATCTTGGATGTGGCCAGAAACACATGGATACGCGGTTGCTTGGCCGGCTTCAGGGATTCATAGGCTGCGTCAATATCTCCTTTGATAGCGCGCGCCAAACCACAAATAACCGGGCCTTTAACCTTGGAGGCCACCTCCTTGACGGCTTCGAAATCGCCGGGAGAGGCAATCGGGAAGCCGGCCTCGATCACGTCCACACCGAGACGGGCAAGCTGCTGGGCCACTTCTAGCTTTTGCTTGGTTTCCAAGCTGGCTCCCGGACACTGCTCACCATCTCTTAATGTGGTATCAAAGATCTTGACTCGCCGCTTTCCCGGACTCATTTTTTCCTCCATTGTCATCCCCGCGCAGGCGGGGATCCAGTATTGACTTGCTCTGTGGCGTCATCCCGAGCCACCGCGCTGCGCTTGGGGTAAACTCCGCGAAGGGATCATTGTCCCACAAAGATGGCCACGCTTTGCTCGCCATGACGCAACACGACACTCGGGTGATGAACACCCAGCTCGATTCTTTAGCTCTTGACTTCTTCCTTGGTCCAACTCATGAGCTCGCGGAGACTTTCCCCCACTTGCTCGATTTGATGGTTCTTGTTGCGCTCCAGTAATTCACGGAAACGCTTTCCGCCATCCTTGTTCTCCTGGATCCATTCCTGGGCAAACTTGCCTGACTGGATCTCTTGGAGAATTTTTTTCATCTCCTCACGCGTCTTGTCGTTAATCACACGGGGGCCGCGCGTCAGGTCGCCGTACTTGGCCGTATCCGAAACGCGCTGGCGCATGCCCCGAATGCCCTGCTCGTAGATCATGTCTACAATGAGTTTGAGCTCGTGCAGGCATTCAAAGTAGGCAATCTCCGGCTGATATCCCGCATTAATGAGTGTCTCGAAGCCCGCAAGGATGAGTTCACTCGTGCCGCCGCAAAGCACTGCTTGCTCGCCAAAGAGATCTGTCTCAGTCTCTTCGGCAAAGGTTGTTTCAATAACGCCCGCGCGCGTTCCGCCGATCGCTTTGGCATAAGCCAAGGCCGTCTGTTTGGCTTCACCGGTGAAGTCCTGCTCCACAGCCACCAAAGCCGGAACCCCCCGGCCGATCTCGTATTGACGCCGCACCAGGCTGCCCGGACCCTTGGGCGCCACCATAAAGACATCCACATTCTCCGGGGGCACAATCGAACGGAAGCGGATATTGAAACCGTGAGAGAAGACCAGCGCGTCGCCTTCCTTCAAATGGGGCTTCACGGACTCCTCGTAAATCTGTGCCTGCAAGACATCCTGGGTCAGGAGCTGGATCACGTCACCGGCCTTCGCGCCTTCAGCGGCATTCACAGGCTCAAAACCGTCATCCACCGCATCCTGGTAATGCTGCCCGCCTTTGCGCTGGGCCACAATCACCTCCACCCCGGAGTCCCTGAGGTTCAGCGCCTGGCCCCGCCCCTGGATTCCGTAACCGATGATGGTGACTTTTTTCCCGTCCAAATACTTCAGATCTGCATCGTCATCATAATAAACATTAGCCACTTTAGTTCTCCTTCGTGTATGAGATCACGGGGACACAATTTGTCAGTTCAAACTGAAACATCGTGTCCCCGGACAAGAGTCAAGCAACCAGATCCCCGCCTGCGCGGGGATGACAGCCTGTGGACTCAGGCATCGAACTCTCAGAAATCAAGCGATTGTCTTAGGTCCCCGGCTCACGGCAATGCGTCCTGTCCGGACAACTTCCTTGATCCCGAAAGGCCGGAGCAGTTCGACAAGCGCGACGATTTTGTTTTCATCCCCGGTGGCCTCAATGATAAAGCTCTTTTGATTGATGTCCACTACCTTGGCCCTGAAGATTTCGGCAATCTGGAGGATCTCCGTGCGGGTTTCCGGGCTAATCGATACCTTGATCATGATGAGCTCGCGGTCCACCATGCCGTCGCTTGTCAGCTCCTGGACCTTAATGACGTCAATAAGCCGGTTGAGCTGCTTCTTGACTTGCTCCAGTGTCGGCCCGTCAGCCTCCACCACAATGGTCATGCGTGAAACACTGGGGTCCTCAGTCTCCCCCACAGCCAGGGAGGCAATATTGAATCCTCGCGCGCTGAAAAGCCCGGATACCCGAGCCAAAACACCAAAACGGTTCGCCACCAATACCCCGACCGTATGACGCCCGATCACCCTTGAGAGCGTTCCAACCGCACTCGATGAAACAGTGGTACTGGACACTGAATCCTCCTATCCGGAATTTCCCTCGCCCGCTCGGGGCTAAGCCATCTCGCTGATGGTGCCCATCATGTCATTGATGGCCGTCCCGGGCTTGACCATCGGCCAGACATTCTCGTAGGGCTCTACAATAAAGTCCACCACAACAAGGTTATCTTTGGTGGACAGCGCCTTATCAATTGCAGCGTCCACTTCTTCGGCGTGTTCCACGTGCAGACCCACGGCGCCATAGGCCTCGGCCACCCGCGCAAAGTCCGGATTGCCCGTCATGTCGGAAGCCATAATGCGATTGCCGTAAAACAACTCCTGCCACTGCCGCACCATGCCCAGGTGGCCATTGTTGATGATAAACAGCTTCACGGGCAAGCGGTGGTAAACCGCAGTGGCAAATTCCTGAATGCACATCTGGATGGAGCCGTCGCCGGAAATACACACAACAGGATCCGGTAATCCCGCAAATGCAGCCCCGATCGCCGCCGGCAATCCGAAACCCATGGTGCCCAACCCGCCGCTCTGCAAAAAATGGCGCGGCCGGTTAAAGCGATAATACTGCCCCACCCACATCTGGTGCTGCCCCACATCTGAAGCCACAATGGCATTGCCCTGAGTCATTTCACTGATGCGGTGGATCACGTACTGGGGAAGCAGCTTCCCGTCTTCGGACTTCCATTTGAGCGGGTGTTGCCTGCGCCACTTCTCGATTTGATTCAGCCACTCGGTGGGCTCTTCCCGGTTGATTTGCCGGTTGAACTGAACGAGCACATCGCGCACATCCCCGACAATCGGAATGTCCACCGGCACAGTCTTGCTGATCGCCGCCGGGTCGATATCAATGTGGATCTTCTTGGCCTGCGGAGCAAAGGTCTCGGGCTGCCCGGTCACGCGGTCATCAAAACGCGCGCCAACCGCAATCAATAAATCCGAGTCCTGGACCGCATTGTTGGCATACTGCGAACCGTGCATGCCCAACATGCCCAAAGACAATTCATGGCCTCCGGGAAAGGCCCCCAAGCCCATGGTGGTGCAAGTCACGGGGATGCGTCCCTTCTCAGCCAATTCCAACAATTCCGGACAGGCTCCGGAGCTGATCGCCCCGCCACCCACATAAAGCACCGGGCGCTCCGCGGCATTCAAGGCGTCAATGGCCCGCTGGATCTGGCCCGGGTGCCCCTCGACACGGGGCTTGTATCCCGGCAGGGAAACCTCCCGGGGCTGGATGAATTCGGTCTCCGCCAACTGCACATCCGAAGGGATATCCACAAGCACCGCCCCAGGCCGGCCTGTGCGCGCAATGTGGAAGGCATCCTTAATGGTTTGAGCCAGTTCATCCACATTCTTAACCAGGTAATTGTGCTTGGTGACCGGCCGCGTAATGCCCACGACATCGGCCTCTTGAAAGGCATCGTTTCCGATGAGCCAGCTCTTGACCTGCCCGGTGATAGCCACCACAGGCACGGAATCCATATTGGCCGTGCCCAAGCCGGTGACCAGGTTCGTGGCCCCGGGCCCGGAAGTCGCCATACAACAACCCACCTTGCCTGTGGCCCGCGCATACCCGTCGGCCATGTGCGCGCCGCCTTGCTCATGGCGCACCAAAATGTGGCGGACCCCGGCCCTGTACATGGCATCGTAAATCGGCAGATTCGCGCCGCCCGGGCAGCCAAAGACAATCTCCACGCCTTCGTTCAGGAGGCACTGCACCAAAATGTCCGCGCCGGTTTTTTTCATCCCCTTACTCCTAGTGTTGCCATGAGTTACAATTATTGCCCGCGGCCACGAGCACCGGATATTATAGCACGCTGCTTTGAGCCGTCAACGCGTGCCCGGAGGCTTCCTCTGCCCCCACAAAATGCCGGGGCAAGCGATGGCTCCACCCGCACACGATTTCATAAGGGATGGTGTGGGCCCAAGTGGCAAACTCTTCGGCGCCCAAACGCTCAAAACCCTGCCGTCCCAGGAGTACCACTTCCTCACCCGGGCCTGCCAAAGGCTGTGAACCCAGGTCCACGGCCATCAAGTCCATAGTGATCCGGCCCAGCACAGGCACACGCCTGCCCCCAATGAGGACTTGGGCCCGGCCGGCCGCGGCAAAGGGATAGCCATCTGCATAGCCCACCGGCAAAATCCCCACCCAGGAATCCCGGCGGAGCACCTGGGTGCGCCCGTAACTGATCGATTCCCCGCGCTTCATGAACTTGGTTCCGGAGATACGGGTCTTGAAACTCAGGGCGGGTTTGAGGCGGGAGACATAGCGTGCGGCCTCGGGAAGGGGGCCCGGCCGCAGCCCGTACAGGGCCAAACCGGGTCTGACCATATTGAAGTGAGTCCACGGCCAGCGCAAGGTGGCCGCGGAATTGGCGGAATGCACATGACGGATCTGGCGGCCTTCCCGCCCCAAAGCGCTGAGCAGCTTCTGAAAATGCTCGATCTGCACCCGGGTAAAGTCCATGTCCATATCCGCGCATGCAAAGTGTGTGTAAATCCCCTCGCACCTCAAGCCCCGGGCTTCGCTGACCTGGCGAATCAAATCCTGCGCACTCTCCAAACGCACGCCCAAACGCCCCATGCCCGTGTCCACCTTCACGTGCACACAAATCTCTTCGCCGTATTTTGCGGCCAGAGCCTGCAGCTCTTTGACGCGTCCCGGGGTGACCACCGTGGGACAGATGCGTTTGCCGATGATTTCCGGAAGGGCCCCCTCCTCAATCGGGCCCAGCACAAGAATCGGGGTTTGTATGCCGGATTCGCGCAGGACCAGGGCCTCGTCCAGATTGGACACGCCCAGGAACTCAATCCCCTGTCCCGAAAGCGTGCGCGCCACCTCCACCAGACCGTGCCCATAGGCATTGGACTTGACCACACCCAGGATGCTGACGCCCGGCCCCGCCACATCTCTCAAAACACCTAAATTGGAACGCACGGCTGCCAAATCGACTTCTATCCACGTGGGACGGCCGCGCATGATCGGTCCGCTCATTGACCGTCATCCTCCTGGTACTTGGGATCCGGGCTAATCTCTCCTGCTTTACATCCCGGCCAATCGGGGTGCAGGTAAATGGGATCCATGGGATCGAGAAATTCCTGCCTTTGGCCGGAATTCCAATGACGTAATCCCACTTGGGCCACCCATCTTGCCCTAGGATACCAAAGACCTTCCTCAACCACCCGCGCCTTTCCTGCAAAGCGCTGCCGCAGTGCGTCTGCGCGCGTCGCAAGCGCGGAGCCGCTCAAGTAAAACGCACCGGCTCCGATATCCAACTCCTCCTCCTTAACGCAAGCATAGGGAGCATCGGGCTTCCAGACTGTTCGATCTCTTCGGAAACGCCCCACATAGATCCGGTCTCTTCCGGCATTGACCAGGACTGCCGCATACTCGCACTCCTCTCCCAAAGCCTGGGCCACACTTTCCAAGGACCCCACCCCAATCAAAGGACGTTCAATGGCCTGGGCCAATCCGCGCGCAGTGGCCAAACCCAGACGGGTGCCCGTAAACGAGCCGGGCCCCAAACCCACGGCAACGGCATCGAGCTCCCTGATCCCAAGCCCCAGATCTTTAAGGGTGGATTGAATGGTGGGGGCCAGGACAGAAGCATGGGTCCTGGGCCCAAGCCGGTGGGTTTCCGCAAGAACCTGCGAATCTTCACACACCGCCACCGTCAAATAGGCGTCGCTGCTGTCAAATGCCAGTACTTTCATGCTCTGACCATTCCTTTAGGAGTCGCGCGCTGCGAGGCCCTGTGGCCCGGGCCACTGCCCGGCGCGCATGATTCCCCTTCTCATTGGACTCCACATAACTCAGTTCGATCCAAAGGCTGTCCTCAGGCACGGCCTCGGGATAAAGATCCGCCCACTCCACAAACAAAGCAGCCTCAGAAGCACAAGCCGCCCCCCAACCCACTTCGTTCAGCTCATCGACAGCTCCGATGCGATACCAGTCCCAATGCTGGAATTCAAGCCGGCCCTGGTGTGCATTTTGCAAAATAAAGGAAGCACTGGCCACTTCGCGGGTCGCATGAGGAACACCCGCACCCAAGGCCACGCCCTTGGCAAAAACGGTCTTTCCCACACCCAGGGGACCGCTCAGAGCAAGCACATCCCCCGCACAAAGATGTTTGCCCAGACGCTGGCCGGCCCGCGCACAATGATAGGCACTTGGAAAACAGAGCTCAGTCTGCAAAGGCGTCATACCCTCCCTTGGGCCACGGGCGGCGCTGTCCTGATTCGTCTTCCAAATACAAACCGCCGGCTCGCGGGAGGATCTTTCCGATCTGTGTGATCCCGGTACCCGTCTCCTTCCGGAAACGCATTTTGAAGTCCTCTCCCAACCCCGAAGGCAGACACACCAAGAGCTCAAAGTCCTCTCCGTCACAAAGGGCCTTTTTCAAAGTCACGGAGCTGCGCGAGAAAGGAATCTGCTGCGGCCAGACAACGGCTCCTACAGAGCTCGCCTCTGCGAGGCGCACCAGATCCAGGGCCAATCCGTCCGAGAGATCCATCATGGCCAGAGGCCGGGTCCATTCACCCAGGATCCGGGCTTCTTTGATCCGGGGAATAAACTTGAGGTGGCGGCCGGAGCTCAATGACCCGCCCAGCTTACCTGTGACCCAAAGACCATTCCCGGCACACGCCCCGCTGCGGAGCACCAGCTTCGAGTGCTCCACTTTGCCCAAAACCGTGCAATCGATCGCGACCTTTTCGGAAGACACCAGATCTCCTCCGACAATGGAGACACCGAAGCGCCGTGCCAAAGCTTTGGCACCGCCCAAAATCTCAGGAAACAAAAACGAAGCCTTGCGTTTGGGCACGCCCACACTCAAGAGCGCGGCAGTCGGAATCCCGCCCATAGCCGCGATATCACTCAAGCTGCAAGCCAGGGCCTTGCGCCCCACCTGCCGCGCCCCGTCCTTGGGCAAACGAAAATGCTTCCCCTCCACCATAAAGTCAGCGGTCCATAACAAATAGTGTTGAGAGTCCCACTTGAGTACAGCAGTATCGTCGCCAATGCCTTCGATAATATCCGGACCGGCCGGGGTACTCTTCTTGAGCTGTCGTATCAGGTCGAGTTCTGTTGCCATGATTCTTACAGGGACGCGTCTGGTTGATTAAGAACCTTCGAGAAACGTCCCTGGCTCCCTGAATTTTCTGTGCAATCGCTTCAAATTCGTTCTATACGGTCTCTCAACAACTCCCCGGTCTGTAATAATGGCTGAAACGAGCGCATTGGGAGTGATATCAAAGGCGGGGTTGTAAACCTTCACTCCCTTGGGTGCGGTGCGCCTCAGGCCAAAGCGGGTCACCTCTTCTTCACCGCGTTCCTCGATTTGAATTTCGTCTCCCCCGTTGAGCGAAAGATCCACGGTAGACCACGGAGCCGCCACATAAAAGGGAATCCCGTGGTATTTGGCGTTGACCGCTACCGAATAGGTCCCCACCTTATTGGCCACATCGCCGTTGGCCGCAATGCGGTCTGCTCCCAAAATCACCCGGGTCACAACACCCGCGCGCATCAAAGAGGCGGCAGTGCTGTCGCAGATCAGTGTGACAGGAATCCCGGCGCGCATCAATTCCCAGGCCGTAAGCCGGCTGCCCTGTAAAAGAGGGCGGCTCTCATCCGCATAAACACGAATTCCCTTGCGGAGCTTCCAAGCCTCTGCCACAACACCCAGGGCCGTGCCCCCGCCCGCAGTAGCCAATCCTCCGGTATTGCAATGTGTCAGGATGACGTCCCCGCTCTTGAAGAGCCGGGCCCCATGACGCGCCATGTCTACTGAGGCCCTTAAGTCCTCTTCCTGGATCGACCGGGCCTCCGCAAGCAGCTTGTTCAAGAAGCCTGCACTTGTTGTTTCAGACACAGCCGCCCTTTCAAGCGCCTCCCGCATGCGCTCCAGTGCCCAAAACAGGTTACGGGCCGTGGGCCGCGTTGCCGCAAGTTGCGGGATCGAGAGGCGCGCCGCCCTGATTTTGGAAGTCAAAGACCGGCCGCGCGCGCAGGCCGCACCCAGAGCGACTCCGTAGGCCGCTGCCACTCCAATAGCCGGAGCCCCGCGCACACGCAGAGCGCGAATCCCCTCACACAGCCGGGAGACCGATTCCATCCGTTTCCAAACCACTTTTTCCGGAAGCTGCGTTTGGTCCAATAACAGCAATCGATTGCCGGACCACTTCACCGGTTTGATTAACATCTCAAAGCCCTCCGCCCGCTGCCAAGCGAGCCAGTTCCTTATAAAGAAAAACTCCTCCAACCATAGCCAAGTTGTGCGCCGAGTGAATCAGGATTCCGGGGATCAGGGACCCTGTCCTCTCATAGATTAAGGTCAGCGCAATTCCAAGCAGGGTAATGGGCAACAGAGTCAACCAATCCCCGTGCAAAACTGAAAACAGCGCTGCGCCCAGGACCAGGGCAAGCCGCCAATCCATATATTTTTTGAGCGCCGGATAGGCCACCCCGCGAAAGAAGATCTCCTCGGACACAGGCCCCATGAGGACCACAAAAAGGGTGGAGTAGGTCAGCATGGCGCCGCGCTCTTCGGAATAGAGGAGCTCAAAAGCAGCCTGAGTGGGCGCATCATACTGAAGCAAATCAGCCACCCACGCCACAATCAAACTCCCCAGAAGCAGAATCGGAACAAAGAACGCATAGATTTTGAAACCTGCCAAGAGCCGGGCGCCCAAATGGTCCCACGCAATCCCCAGGTCCCTAAGACTCAAACCCTGGCGCACCACCACAAGGTCATAGGCAAAAAGCACCACCAAGATATCCACCAGGGAGGTCCCCAGAACCAAGACCGCGTTTTCGTCCAGCCATTGGAGTTTGAGGGACTCCGCGGCCACCATGCCTAAGGATTGCAGGAGGTAGCCAAAACCCAATACCAACACAGCCAGGCGAAAGGCGTCCCAAAAGCTCCAATGCGCCCCCGGAGCGTTCAAACCAGAGCCGAGCGGAGATTCCGGACGCCTGCGAATACGCGCTACCAACCAAATAATATTGAGGATAATGCCCGCGCTGAAAAGACCCAAACCCAAGAAGGTCAAGAACGAGGCCGCAGCGGCCAAGTCCGGCCGAGTTTGGAACAGAGCCTCCAGGTCCGCATCGCTCTGAACAAACTCCTGCTCTAATTCGGAGTGCATGAGACGCGACTCGAAATCCCAGGTCGGCTCTCCCGCAGGCTCGGGAGCAGGCATTAAAACCACGGTCAGCAAGAGGGCGAGTAACCCGAGAGCCAAGCATTCGCGCCTCAAGAAACGCCCTAGACCGGCCAGTCTCATAAAGCCGTCCTTCCAAAGAGCCGCACGGCATTTCCCCAGGTCTGCTCTGCCATGACCTGAAGCTCGGCCCCGCGCACTTGGGCCAAGCATTCGATGACCTCCAAGACATGGGCCGGTTCGTTGGTCTGCCCCCTGCACGTTTGAGGAGAGAGATAGGGGCTATCGGTCTCCGACAGAATCCTGTCCGCAGGCACAAGAGCTGCCGCTGCCCGAAGCTCCCCGGCCTTGGGGTAAGTCAAATTCCCGGCAAAGGAGACATAAAAACCCAGATCCAGGACTGCCTGCAGATACTCCAGGTCCCCGGAAAAACAATGCATGACCCCTTCAAAAGCCAGGGGCTCCCGTTCGCGCAAGAGCCGGACCATGTCCTTCTGCGCATCCCTGCAATGCACCACCACAGGCAGATGAAGTTCGGTTGCCAGGTCTAGAAAGGCCTTAAAGACCCGGATCTGATCCTCAACCGGGGACAAACACCGGTAATAGTCAAGACCAATCTCCCCGATCGCACAAACGCCCGGATCCTGGGCCAAAGCCCTCAATTCGTGCATCAAGGATTCATCACAAGACTTGGCTTCATGCGGATGCAGGCCCACGGTCGCGCGCAAACCTTCAGCCCGGGACACCAGCTCAATGGCTGAGCGGCTGCTCTCCAAATCAATGCCCACCACGACCATGTCCTTGACCCCGGCATTCCGCGCGCGCCCCAGGAATAGATCCAGGTTTTCGTTCAAAGGGGGCAAGTTAAGATGGCAGTGAGAGTCAAACAGGTTCAAGACCACACCACAAGTTGAGCGTTTGCATGGGTATACTTATAGCATACTGCCTTGACGCGTCCAATCGGAGGATGCTAAATTTAACATATCTATACACAATACTTCGGTTCTTTATACCTTCACTGGAGCCTCACGCATGCCCCAGATTCCAAACAAGATGAACGGCAATGAATTTGCCGACCTGGTCCGGATTGACCGCATTGTCCGTAAACTCATGATTCCCGCCCTCTTTGGGCTCCTGATCATTCTCCAGTTGCTTGGACTCCTGTGCGCGCCTCTGTTCTCGCTGGCAATCCTTCTGGCGATTTATCTTGTCACGGATGAGATCACCCACTGGCTGGTCGAACACAAACCCATTGTGGACCCCAGGTACCTTTACTTAGGACAACAGCTTCTCAATGTCGTGCTCCTGACCCTTGTAATTCATCTGACCGGCGGCATCGAAAGCTTTGCCGCGTTTTTTCTGCCCCTGGTCATTATCATGGGCGGGCTCGTGCTTCCCCGGGGCCAATCCCTGATCCTCACCGTCTCCTGCTGTGTCAGCTATACCGGCACCCTCTTCCTTGAATACCTGGGCCTTATTCCGCATTGGGGCATGCTCCCCTATCCACTCACGAACATCCACACTGATTTCGGCTACATGCTCATGACCGCCATCACAGCCTGTGTTGTGATGGCCCTGACCGGATACATCACTTCTTACCTTGCCATCCACCTCAGACAAAAAGCCATTGCCCTCACCCGGGCAAAGGCTGAAATCGAGGAATGGAACCGCACACTCGAAGCGCGGGTCCGGGAAAAAACGCGGCAGGTGGCCCTGCTCAACGAAGATCTCCAGAAGGTGTATGTCAATTCCGTGCGCTCCCTGCTGGCCGCACTCGACGCCAAGGATCATTACACGGAACACCACTCCTGCGATGTCAGTGAATATGCCATGCTCATCGCAAAGGAGATGGGGCTTGGGCCGGAAGACATGCGCGATATCCGGCTGGCTTGCCAGCTCCACGACGTGGGAAAGATCGGAGTGCGGGATCAAGTCCTGCTCAAACCGGGCCCGCTCAACCCCGAGGAGTGGAGCGAAATGAAGCAACACCCCACTATCGGCGCAAAGATCCTCGAACCTCTGGAGTTTCTCCGCGAGGTCCAACTGATTATTCTGCAGGAACACGAACGCTGGGACGGCAAGGGATATCCGGCGGGTCTCAAGGATGAGAAGATTCATCTGGGAGCGCGCGTGACCGCGGTTGCCGATGCATATGACGCCATGACCACCCAGCGCCCCTACAACAAAGTTCTCACTAAAGAGCAGGCCATTGCGGAACTGAAACGCTGTCGCGGAACGCAATTCGATCCCAAGGTCGTGGATGCCTTTGTCCGGATCCTCGAACGCAATGCCCACCTCGGCATCGAAACCAAGAACCAACACTCCCACGACGCTTAGAATCGCCTGAACGCTTTCTCCCCTCTGAGGTTAGGGACAGGTCTCGCTTAGCCTTTCTGCAGCAATAATTTGTGCGAGAACCGTCCCCTTTGGTAGGGGTATCGGGTCTGCATTACCCAAGGATCGGGCCGGTCACCTCACTCCGGATCGCCTTATCTAATCTGTTCCTCAATAGGTGAAGTACGGGGGGCTGCCCAAAATCGCAGGGCACACGCGACCAAGACATTTATGGCTTCAGCGATTTTGAGCTCCTCCGTGAGGCGCCGTCCCTCTCCTGGAGCATACAGACTGACGAGTGGTTTGTTGTTGGCCGAGCGGTGGGGCAATCCGCTTGTTTGGTTAGGGGGGCACTCCAACACACAAAGGAACAGGTTTGTCCACGCAGAGGGAGGGCAGGATGCCGCGCGCAGTTCCGAGCAAGCCCACGTCGTCCGCCGGAGGGGCCGAAGCGGCGACCCGGTTGCCACGTCTCAAAATATTGTCACGTTAGTTCCGCGTTACAAAGGGGCGCAGGGAGGATGTTTGAGCACGGCGCCTGACCCTCCCTCTGTGTGGAAAAATTGTTCTGAGAACCTACACTTCAATGCGGGGGAACAGCGGTTCACCTTTGCGGGTCTGGGTACCGGGCATCACCAAAGGCCACTGAATCGCGGCATTAATGGAACGCTCCTGCGGCTTTTCCTTTAGGCCCAACAGCTCCCAAGCCTTTTCGGAAGTGCCCGGCATAAATGGAGAGACTAAGAGGGTTACGATACCCACCACTTGAACCATTTCAAAAAGAACAGTGGCAAGATGCGGATCTTCATTCTTGGCAAGAGCCCAGGGCGCTTCAGTGTCGATATACTTGTTGGCGGCGGCAATCAGGCCCCAGATCGCGTCAAGCATGGTCACAAAGCTCACCTGCCGCAGCCCTTTGTCCACTGAATCCAAGCAACGTTGGCCGAGCTCCAGCCAGGGTTCCCCTTGACCCTCGCCCATTAAAGGTTCAGGCACCACACCCTCGTAATACCGCTCCACCATGGAAAGGACCCTGTGCACAATATTGCCCAGATCATTGGCCAAATCGCTGTTGATGCGTTGAACAAGGGCCTTTTCGCTGTAGGCACCGTCCACCCCGAAGGGAACTTCCCGCAAAAGAAAATAGCGGTAGGCATCCACCCCATAGGCCTGCACCAAATCAACGGGATTGATCACGTTCCCCTTGGACTTGGAAATCTTTTCGTTTTGCAGTGTCCACCACCCATGGGCAAAAACTTTCTTGGGAGGAGGCAGCCCCAGAGCATGCAGCATGACCGGCCAAAACACCGCATGCTGCCGGAGGATATCCTTGCCCACCAAATGCAGATCTGCAGGCCAAAGCGCCGCAAAGCAGCCGGTATTCTCCGGATACCCCGCTGCGGTAATATAATTGATCAGCGCATCAAACCATACATACGTCACGTGCTCCGGATCAAAAGGCAATGGAATCCCCCAAGACAAACGCGACTTGGGTCTTGAAATACACAGATCTTGAAGGGGTTCGTTGAGAAAGGAACGCGTTTCATTGAAGCGGCTTTGCGGGGCAATAAAATCCGGATTTGCATCCAAGTGCTCCACCAGCCAATCCTGGTGCGCGGACATCCTGAAAAAATAATTCTGCTCCGTGAGTTCGATGAGCTCAAGATCCGGGTCCCCGGCGCGCGCCTCTTTAGCTTGCAGTTCCGTATAAAAGGTCTCGCTCGCGGTATGGTACCAGCCGTGATAGTCCCCCGGGTAAATTTCACCTTTATCGTAGAGCGTCTGCAACACATGCTGAACCACACGGATATGGCGTTCCTCCGTGGTGCGGATAAAATCCTGGTATTCAATGCCCAAAAGCTCCCACAAGGCCTTAAAACGATCCACAAGTTGGTCGGCAAAGGCAATAGGGGAAAGACCGGCCTTATCCCCTGCCTCCTGCACCTTTTGGCCGTGTTCGTCCGTGCCGGTCAAGAAATGGGTCTCCCGCCCACAGAGACGGTACATCCGGTTAAGCACATCCGCGGCCACGGTGGTATAGGCGTGCCCGATATGGGGTTCCGCATTCACGTAATACAAAGGCGTCGTTATGTAGATTTTCTTCTCTGCCATTTCTTCTCTCTATCGATTCATTGCCTGCGGCAAAATCAAACTCACAGAATCCCACACTTTGTGCCAAATAAATTTCGGATTAACGTTCCCGCTCAAATCAGTGCCGGACTGTTCCAAAACCTCCAATGTACCAGAGAGAATCTCGATCGAACATGAATCAGCCACTTGCCTAATCAGGGCTACGTCATCACGATTGACCCAGTGCTCCGGGGCAATCCCCAACTTGGAGGCCCACAGATCCCGCACCCAACTCGAGACCACACACAAAATCTCACCCGGACTGAGCGGCGCAAAAGCTTTTTCTTCATCCTGGTGCAAGAGCCCTGCATGATGCGTCAACACTTCGAGTACCTGGCGCCGCGCCGCCCAGCGTTCCTCCTGCAACCAGCCCAAGGCAGTGGAAGCCTCTCCTTCCGCCAAGGCAGCTGCAACCTGCGCAGACACCGCTTCCACCCCATTAGCTTGAAGCCAATTGGAGAGAGGCCCCACGCCTAAACGTTGATAGCGAAGCACTTGGCAACGAGAGCGCACCGTGGGGAGCAACCTGGAGCTCTCCGCACACATCAAAAGAAACACACAAGGACCGGGAGGCTCTTCCAAAGTCTTCAAAAAACAGTTGGCAGCCTGCTCCACCATTTCCTCGGCACGAAGCACAATCACAACTTTGGATTCAGCCTCAAAGGCCCGCAGGGAAATCCTTTCCTGCAACTGCCGTATTTGTTCGATACGGATCCGGCCCGAGGCCCCCGTGCCTTCCAGAATCAGAAGATCCGGATGGTTTCCCTGTTTCACCCGCCGGCCAAGCAAATCCTCGCCCATTGCCCCGGGACGCCTCAAGATCACTTGCGCCAATTCCCAGGCAAAGGGGCCTTGGGCTGCAACGGGACAGGCATCAATCGCATAGGCCGTTCCCATCCGCCCCAACCGCAATGAAGCAGCCAAATTCTTATATGCAGCCTGATCCTCGTAGGGGATCCTCAACTCATCCACGGCTCCCGCTCCAGTTCAGACTTGCCTTGCGGCGTTTAAGAAAAGGCCAAAGGGTTTGGAGAATGCGGTCACGGATCTCCGCGGGAGTGCCTTGGCCGGAGATCACTCGAATGCGCTTGGGTTCGCGCTGGGCCAGCTTCAAATACCCTCGGTAAACTCGTTCGTGAAAAACCTTGCCGCGCCGCTCCATCCGGTCCGTACCCTGCGCGCGGGAGAGCCCCTTTCCGGCTTTGACATCCAAAAGAATCGTCAGGTCCGGCATGCGCCCGGCCACGGCCAAGGGAACCATTCCCTCCAAATCCTTTAGAGGCAAACCCGAACCAAAACCCTGATAAGCCAGAGTGGCATCCACAAAGCGATCGCAAAGCACCACGGCGCCGCCCGCGAGTTCCGGCAAAATCCGCTCCCGGACGTGCTGTGCGCGCGCGGCCATATAGAGGAAGGCCTCGGTCGCAGGAGTCAGGTCGTGTTTGCCGCTCAGGAGCAAGCGCCGGATGGCCTCGGCCGCAGGCGTGCCGCCGGGCTCCCGGCTCGTGTAGACGTTCAAGCCCGCATCGCTGAGGGCCCGCGTCAAAAGCCTGAGCTGCGTGGTCTTTCCCCCGCCGTCCGGCCCTTCCAATGTGATGAATATACCTTTCTTCAGCGCAATTTCCTCCACCACAATGACGTCCCGTCCGGTTGATCTTCCAGAGTAATCCCCGCCGAAGACAACTCTTCACGGATCTCGTCGGCCTTGGCAAAGGCCTTATCCGTGCGCGATTGGCCACGTTCTTTTACCTTGGATAAAATCTCCCGGTCCGTTGGTCCTCCCCATTCCGCCATACTCAAAATACCGACCAAGCCCCCGAGCTCCGACATCAGGCTGCGTGCAGCCTTAAGCCACTTCCCTTTGGCTGCCCCCGGAATCTTTAGGTCCCCAAGCGTTCGGTCCACGGCATTTGCAAGATCAAAGAGCGCAGCCAAAGCCACAGGCGTATTCAGATCATCGGACAAGGCGCGCACAAACCTCACACGAAAGGCATCCAACTTCTCCAGCGAGCCGTTGGCGGAAGCCGGATCCCCCTCCAGTGCATGCTGCAGAGCCCAGCTATCGACTTTAGCCAGAACAGAGTAGAGCCGTTGCAGGGCTTGCAAGTGTTCGTTGAGTTTTTCCTCTGTATAGTCACAGGGGCTGCTGTAATGACTCGACGCATAAAAGAGCTTGAGCACCTCAGCCGGATACTGCTTGAGGAATTCCGAGATACTCACGTAATTACCCAAAGACTTGGACATCTTCTGCCCGTCCACCGAAAGCAATCCATTGTGCAACCAAATATGGGCGAACTCGGCGCCGGTGGCCGCCCGGGACTGAGCGATTTCATTTTCGTGATGCGGAAAAATCAGGTCACGCCCGCCGCCGTGGATATCAAAATCTTCACCCAAGTATTTGATGCTCATCGCGCTGCATTCAATGTGCCAACCCGGGCGTCCCAGCCCCCAGGGGCTCTCCCAAGCAGGCTCGTCCTCCTTGGAAGCTTTCCATAAAGCAAAATCTAAAGGATCTTGCTTGCCCGCGCCCACTTCCGCGCGCGCTCCGCTAATCATCTGTTCCCGGCTCTGGCCGGATAAACACCCATACTCCTCAAAACCCGAAACGCGATAATACACATTACCCTCGGCCGCGTAAGCCATTCCCTTTTCTATCAGGGTCCGGATCATCTCAATCATCTCAGGGATATGCTCGGTAGCCTTGGGTTCCACATCGGGCTTTTCCAATCCCAACTGCCTCATGTCCTCATGAAAACGCTCTGTGTAATAAGCAGCCACTTTCGCTGCCGCAGCAGCAGCGCTCTCCGCGCGCAGAGGCGAGTCCGGATCGGACATCACTTGCTTACCGCGTTCAATAATCTTGTCGTCCACGTCGGTGATATTCCGGACCAAAGTCACCTTCAGGCCCTGGTGTCTGAGAAAACGCCGGAGCACATCAAAAACATAGACCGCGCGCGCATGGCCCACATGGGCATCGTCATAAGTCGTAACCCCGCAGACATAGATGCGCACATGCCCCTTTTCCAGGGGCTCCAAAACTTCCTTCTGACGTGTCAGGGTATTTTTGAGGGAGATTGTCACGCTACTTGCCGCTTTCAGGCTTTTCGGGACGCAGCGGGTGCAGCGAACGTATGTGAGCCTCGATGGAATCAATTTCGTGTTGCAGACGTTCCAACCGCTCGAGCACCGGATCGGGCAGATGGACATGATCCATCGAAATTTCATGAACCGGCCTGCCCTTGCGCCGCACAACACGGCCGGGCACGCCCACCACTGTTGCATTCGGAGGAGTATCCTTGATGACCACGGCATTGGCGCCGATATTCACGTCATCCCCAATGGTAATATTCCCCAGAACCTTGGCGCCCGCACCAACCACAATACGGCTGCCCAAGGTAGGGTGCCTCTTCCCCTTTTCCTTGCCGGTCCCTCCCAAAGTGACGCCCTGAAAGAGAGTCACGTCCTCTCCAATAACCGTCGTTTCGCCAATGACCACTCCCATTCCGTGATCAATAAAAAGTCCCTCTCCGATCTGTGCCCCGGGGTGTATCTCAATTCCCGTCATGAAACGGGAGATCTGGGACAACCAGCGCGCAAAAAAGCGCATTCGCCGGTTGAGCAGAGCATGCGCAATACGATGCAGAATAATCGCGTGCACGCCGGAGTAAGTAAGCAAAATCTCCCACGGATTGCGCGCAGCCGGATCGCGCTCCATGGCCGCGTTGATTTCATCGGCAAAACCCCAGCGCAGCATCGCGGTGATTCCAAACAAGACAACCAGAAATATTCCCAATCCCAAAGCCACTATGATTCCTCCCGCATTTCCAATAGTACCACCGCCGAGGCCGATAACGCTGCGCCGCCGCTCTCCGGAGTCACTCCTTCGCTCGATTTCGCCTTCACGCCCACGCAGCTTGGATCGATCTCCAGGAGCTGGGCGAGCGACTGCGCAATTGCTTCACGGTGCGGGCCGATTTGGGGCTCATCCGTCACAATGACCGTATCCACATTGAGGACCCGCCAATCCTTGCCCAAGGCCCGGCACTTAACCTCCTCCAAGAGTTTCCGACTATCCATGCCCGCAGTCAATGCCTCGCCGGGCGGGAAGAAAGTCCCGATATCCCCCAAGCCCCGGGCTCCTAAGAGAGCATCGGCCACGGCGTGCAAAAGCGCATCCCCGTCCGAATGCCCAAGCGGCCCGCGCTCATGCGGAATTTTCACGCCCCCCAGGACAAAAGGCCGCCCGGATTCCAAACGGTGCAAGTCGTGTCCTAATCCAATCCGCAATGCGGGCATGCTCTAACTCCTTTTCTGAAGCTCGGCCAAGTAGCGTTCAGCCACGGGCAGGTCCTCGGGAGAGGTCACCTTGAGGTTGAAGGGATCCCCCTTCACCACGTAAACAGGGTGGCCTGCGGCCTCCACCAGGGCCGCGTCGTCCGTGGGCTTGAATCCCTTTTCCTGTGCCGCCCGGTGGCAATCCAGGATTAAGGAGCACTCAAAGACCTGCGGAGTTTGGATCTCCCTTAAAGAGGAACGCTCCAGGGTGGCCAGCACCCTGCCGTTTTCATCCACCTGCTTGAGGGTGGCTTTGACCGCCAACCCAGGCACCACAGCCTTCCGGATACGGGCCTCGGCCAAGAGGGTTTCCACAAATTCTACCGTAATCAAAGGCCGGGCTCCATCGTGGATCAGAACGTAGGCCGGATTCCCGGGCAAGGCCTGCAGTCCTTCCCAGACCGAATCCGAACGCATGGCCCCCCCGGGCACAAGCCAAATCTTGTCTGAATCCGGCATTAGATCCAGGATTTGCCTGCGAACTGTCTCCAGTTGGCCGGAGCGGCACACGAGCACACAGTGGGAAATCGAGGGAGCGCGAGTGAGCGTCTCGAGGCAATGCAAAAGCAAAGGCTTTCCCCCTAATGGGAGAAAAGGCTTGTCCCCCCTGGAGGCCATGCGCCGGCTCTCGCCGGCTGCGACGACAACAGCCACGGCATCCACTTTACGTAATTTTTCCTTCCCCGCCGTTTCCTTCGTCGACCCTGGAAAAGATCATCCGCCCTGCAGAGGTCTGCAATACGCTGGTCACGATTGTATTCACCGTCTTTCCAATCAAGTTCCGGCTATTCTCAACCACGACCATGGTTCCGTCGCTCAAATAGCCCACCGCCTGATTGTACTCCTTCCCCTCTTTGACCAGCTTGATTTCGAGACTCTCTCCGGGCAACACCACCGGCTTGAGCGCATTGGCCAGCTCGTTGATATTGAGGACAATTACATTCTCAAGCTCGGCCACTTTGTTGAGATTGTAATCATTGGTCAAAACCTTGGCATCCAAGACTTTTGCCAACTTGACCAGCTTGGCATCCACTTCGGCCACCGCCGGGAAATCTTCGTCATGGATCTTCACTTCGGCAAATTCACTGCGCCGCAGCTTATTGAGGATCTCCAATCCGCGCCGCCCGCGATTGCGCTTAAGCGGACTGGGATTGTCGGCAACGGCCTGGAGCTCCTTGAGCACAAAACGGGGCACCACAAAAGTGCCGTCCAAAAAATGCGTCTGGGCAATATCCAGGACCCGGCCGTCGATTATTACGCTCGTGTCCAGCACAATCAGTTGGCCCACTTGATTCTGCTGTTCGAACCGCACATAGGGGATAACCACTTTGAACTCGTCCCGCCCCCGCACAGCCACAACCATACCAAAATAACAGAAGATGAGCAGTACGCTAATATTGAGAATGGCTGAAAAGCGGTCGTTCAGCGGCACCAAATAAAAAGCATCCGTGACCAGCTTGGCCATAATCAAACCGAACAAAAGCCCGAACACAGCGGCCGAAAGCCCCCGGACTGAAATGTTCTTGGAAGAGTACTCAATAATAATGGCGACTACCGCAACACCCACGGCAATTCCCGCCCCGATTGACTTTAGGACCCAGTCACTAGGGCCGTCAAAAACCTCTGTCAGCTGCGCGCCGACAAAAGCCGAAAGCACCACAAAAAATAACCTCAGAATGAATACAGTCATGGATGTCTCCTACCGGGTATTGAAATTAGAAGATGGATACTTGTCTTTCTTATTGTCCGGAGACTTGTCAGAAACGTCCTTTCGCAGTAATTTCCATGGATGCGCTTTCAGATCTTTCACAAAATCAACCACCTCCTTATGAAGTTCGTCATCCAAAAACAGCTTGCCTATTGATCCTTCCCCCCGGTTCACTTTCAACAGGATCTCGTTAAAATTGACCACCGCATCGTTCAAGTTCTCGGTCAACTCCTCGCCATTGGCAATAATGCCCTTGATCTGCATCTTGACCTCAGGATCCCCCACGACATCATTTAGGGAACGCACAAGCTCCTGGAACTCCCCGACGGCCTTGTACCCTGCCTCTGCCATACGCTCCATGGGCACCGGGTTCACGCCCTTGAGAATGTCGCTGTCTTGAAGATAGTCCTCACCCAGCCCCGGATAGATCTCCAGATACTTTTCACCCAAGAGTCCGAGTGTGTTCACATAGGCTTTGGAGTTGCGGGGGATGCGGACGCCCTTCTTGAGGCGGCTAATCATAATAATATTCATGCCTTCCTCACGTTCCTGCCCCTCGAGCATCACGATATCTTCTATCTGGCCCACCTGCAGGCCGGCCACACGCACGGGGGCGCCCACCTCCACACCGCCGGCGCTGCTGAAATACGCGTGAATCCGGTAGACC
>JAFGIU010000109.1 GCA_016929445.1 Candidatus Omnitrophota bacterium | reverse complement strand
GCTATGTGGTGGTGGCCCCGCACGTGCTGGCCGAATACGACGAAGAAAATTACCGGAACCTGCTGCGGGGCAAAGTGGCGAGCGCCGAAGAATTGGCGAAGCAGTACGAAGAAGCGGGCTTGCGTCAGGAGCCGGCGCCACCTGAGGGCCGGGTGGGCGAGGTCCTGAAATCTTTGGTAGAGAGTATGAACGCTCCTGCTGCGGATATTCTCGAGTGGATGTATCCGGTGGCTGAGGGAGAACAGCCTCTTGGACAGGGGGCGATTGATGAGCAAAAGCTGAGTGCCGGAGCCCAAACGCTGTGGCTGGGAAATGCGGATTCAGCCGGCCTGAAGTCCGATTTGATGCGAGCGCTACAATACCTGTCCCAGGAGTCCCCGCAGCCGCCAAGCCCGGAGGATCCTGCGGGGCAATTTACATTTCAGGTGGCTCAAAACCTCCGGAATCAACTCGGCGGGGCCGTGTTTGATTCCGGCGTGCTTGACCGCTTGGACGTGGGACTTTTTTATCACGATGTTTCCAACCGGCCCGAACGCCTTCCGGCAGGATCTCCCATGTTTATGGAAAGAACTGCGCAAGGGCGTTGGAAGCTGTGGGTCAATGCGGCTCTGTTGGCCTCGCAGCATCCGGCAAATAAAGCCAATGCTCCGGGCCAGAGAAGACAGGCGATGCTCATGGCCATGCATGAAGCTTCCCATCTTCCCAATCAAGTGGGGCAAGAGGAACCTAGATCTGAGCTGGAGGCAATGATCTTTTCCTCTGAACTGGGAAGAGCTGCAGCCCCGGTCGCCGCAGGGGATTGGGAAGGACAATTGCAAGCGGCGCTGGAGTTGTTCGTGAAGGGGGATCATCCTTATTTTGACAGTCTTGCCTTGGGTGCTCAGCGGCAGTCTGCGACTGAATTGGCTCTTCGTACCGCCTCTCGTGTCGGGGAAAGTGTCCCTTCCAGAGCGGAACTTTTGGAACCGGTGGCTGCGGATTTTGGAAACGGGCTCTTGCAGGGTCTTCTTCCTGCAACGGAAGTGCGCGACGGGCCCTTGGCCGTGGTGGTGGACTACCGCAACCTTATTGCCCTGGGATCCGAACGCTTTCTCAATGAAGTCCAAGCGACTTTGAAGGAGAATCAGCAATTGGTCGTACTGGTCCCTGAGGAGGGGGCAGCCGGGCACGAGAGCACTCTTCGGAAGTTCAGGGAATTGGGTCTGGAAGCGCTGATTGCCGGATTGCCTAGGGTGGAAATTTCCCGGCCCGGCGGGGTGCGGATCTCTTCCAATGCCCGGGTCAGTATGGTGGGGAATCCCGTGCCCGGAGGAGAAGAAGACCTGCTCAGTCAATTGCCGGCCGATCTTCAGAACAGAGTTCCCAGTGGCAGGCGCGTGATGGGAGTCAACGCAGCTCAAGGTGTGGATGCGGCCAGATATAATCAGTTTGCCTTGGTGCGGGTGGTCGAGGGTTTTGTGCGCCTCAGTGATGAGAATGATATCCCGGCTGCAGAAGCCGCGCGCACCCAATGGTTGATGCAGGTTTATCATGACCGCGGCCTGGTCTGGCAAGCGCAGCAGATTTTGGAGCTCTTTAAAGCAGATCCGCAGACCGGGATAATCCAGATGACTCTTCCGCGTACCACGGAGAGTATTGCTCAAGATTATTACGCGGCCTTGGCACTGGGGCAGCAGGTCTAAACCCACCGAGTGCTGCCGCTTCCGGGCTGTCTAACGTAACCCCTTGCAATAATTGGGCCTTCTTGACGGTTTCCCCCGCATTTTGGTAACATAATTCCATTCTGACCAAAGTGTCGAAGGTATCCGGCTATTTTCGTAACTTACCTATTGTGAATGACTTAGATGGGTCAGGTCGCAGGAGTACAGGCCTGGCCCTGCGTGTGTAAAGGTTGCCATCCGGTGAAAAAGAAACTCCGACGGGTTATTTTATACAGTTTTATGAGAATCCTGGGGGGGCTGATCCTGCTCCTGCCGTTGGCTTGGGTTCGTTTTTTGGGGGCGGGAGTGGGCTTTTTGGCCTGGCTTTTTTTACCCAAAGTGCGGCGCCAGGCTCTCCGGAATCTGGGCAATAGCCTGGGCAGGGATTATTCCCGCGGGAAGCGCCGGAAGATCTGCCGGTCCATGTTCATGCACTTGGGCATTGTGATCGCCGAACTCCTGTGGTTCCCGAGACTGAAGCCCGGGCATTTGGATTCCCTGGCCTGGGTGGAGGGCTTGGAACACTTGCACCGCGTTCTGCGCGAAGGCAAGGGCTGCGTGTTTGTGACTCCGCATATGGGCAACTGGGAGCTTACGGGTGCTTACTGCGCCATGAAAGGCTATCCATTGCATGTGATCGCGCGCGAGATTTACTATGAGCCCTACAATCGCTGGCTGGTTAGTTTGCGCAGCTCCAAAGGGGTCAAGACTCTGTACCGCCACACGCGCCAGACTTTTCGCGCTTCACTCAAGGCCTTGGCCCGCAATGAGCTGATTGCGATTCTGCCTGATCAGGATGTGGACAGTGTGGACGGCGTCTTTGTGCAGTTTTTCGGGGCTCCGGCTTGGACCCCGACGGGACCGGTGTCCATGGCCTTAGCCTCGGGCGCGCCTATTCTTCCGGCCGTGACTGTGCGGGAGAAAGGCCATTACAAGATTGTGTTGGAAGAGCCGATTTACGTGGAAAGCAGCGGAGACCATCGCCGGGATTTTGAACGTTATACTGCTCAGTACACGCGCATCTTTGAAAAGCATATTCGCCGGCACCCGGATCAGTGGGTCTGGCTGCATAAGCGCTGGAAGACCCGTCAGCCTGAAGTCGCAAGAGAAGCAGAGGTCCAAAGCGCATGAGCCGTGTTCTCTTTTTCATTGCCGCGGTATTTGCCGCGGCCGTACTGTTGTGTCCTGCCTGGGCCAAAGAATCCAACGCACCTTGGGAGCACGGCGAAGGCCAGTGGATGGAGTCCTTTGCTGTTTCCGGTTATGCGGATGACGGCCAGAAGAAGTGGGATTTGCGCGGGGCCACGGCCCAGATCCTTGACGAGGTTGTTGAGCTGCAGGAAGTGGTGGCCACCTCTTATGGCCGGATCAGCGTGACCCTTACCAGTGAAGAGGGGACTCTGGACCAGAACCAGGAGGATATCCAGGTCCGGCGCAATGTGGTGGTGACTACCTCGGACGGGGCGCAGATTTTTACCGAGCTGCTGAACTGGCAATCCGCAGGAGAGATTGCTTCCACTCCCGAACGGGTTCGTATGGTGCGGGAGCAGGTGGAGATCGAGGGCACGGGTGCCAAAGCTCTTCCCCAAGAAAAATATGTGGAACTCCATAAGGATGTGGAGGTGCGCGCCGAGCCTTCAACGGTGATTACTTGTATGGGGGCTATGGAAGTGCGCTATGGCGAGGAGAACGCTGTCTTTAATGACAACGTCCATGTGCAGGATGACCGGGGCACAATGAGTTCCGACATTCTCAGAGTTTGGTTTGATCCGGAAACAAAGAAGGTAACGAAGCTGAGTGCCGAGGGGAATGTGAAGATCAGCCGTGCCAATACGGTGACCTATTGTGAAAAGGCCCGCTACGACACCCAGGACGGGCGCATGATATTGCGCGGTTCTCCGAGGGTGGTGCTAAGAGATACGCAGACTGACGGACTGGCGATCGAGTGAGGAGGATGCTTGAAATGGACAGAGAAGTTCAGATTGCACCACAGGAGGCGGTGAGCAGCAACGGGAAGTATCTGCTGCATGCGCAGGGCTTGGCCAAGAGCTTTGGCGGCCGCAGGGTGGTGGACAATGCGGATGTGACAGTCGGGCGGGGGGAGATTGTGGGGCTTTTGGGCCCTAACGGCGCCGGGAAGACCACGACTTTCTATATGGTTGTGGGTATGCTGAAACCGGATAAAGGCCGTGTGGTTTTTGGGGATCGCGAGATTACGCGTTTGCCCATGTATCGCCGCGCGCGGCATGGAATCGGCTATTTATCGCAGGAGCCTTCCGTTTTTAGGAAGCTCACGGTCGAAGAGAATATCACTGCCATTCTCGAGACTCTTCAGATTTCACGCAAGGAGCGCAAGCGCCGTTTGGAGCGTTTGCTTGCAGAACTTGGTCTCACGCATTTGGGGAAGTCGAAAGCTTATACGCTTTCCGGAGGGGAGCGCCGCCGCCTGGAGATTACCCGGGCCCTGGTGACGGATCCCAAGCTGATGCTTTTGGACGAGCCTTTTAGCGGCGTGGATCCGATCGCCGTGTTTGAGGCTCAACAGATTATCCGGCAATTGCGCGAAAAGGGATTGGGGATTCTTCTGACCGATCACAATGTGCGCGAGACATTGGCCATTACCGATCGTGCCTATATCATGGCGGAAGGCAAGATCATGATCGACGGGACGGCCGATGATTTAATCAACAATCCCCAGGCGCGCAAGATGTACCTTGGGGAAGAGTTTAGAATGTAACGGAGGTAGATAACTTATGCAGATTAGTGTGACGGGGCATCATTTTGAAGTTTCTCAGTCAATCCGTGACCTCATGGAAAGCCGGCTGGAAAAATTGACCAAGTATTCCGACCATATCCACGGCGCCAATGTGACACTTACCAAGGAAGGCTATCGCGAGATTGCCGAAGTCACGGTTCATGCCGAGCACAGGCATGTCGTGGGCAAGGCGGAAACGACCAGCATGCATGCTTCCGTAGAAGAGGCTTTTGGCAAGATCGAAGCCAGTATGCGGCGTGCCAAAGACAAGGCAAAGGACCAGAAGCGGCGTTCCAATCGCGCGGACATGTCCGACGATGAAGACGGAGAACAAGAGGAACAGGTGTGACAGTGAAGGCAACGGTTTCCAAAGCAGAAAACTGCAAACAAGTCATTCAAATTGAATTGAGCCCCGAGGAAGTTGTTCCTCGCTTGGAGGAAATCTACAAGGGCCTGGTGCCCAAGGCCAAGGTTTCGGGATTCCGGCAAGGCAAGGCGCCTCTAGCCATGGTCAAGCAGGTGTATCGCCGGACTGCGGAAGAAGAATTGCTGCGCCGCGTCGTCCCGGAGTTTTCCTACCAGGCCATTGAAGAGAACGAGGTGGATGCGGTCACTTCACCGCGCGTTTCCGATGTGAATCTCAAAGAAGACCAGTCGCTGAGTTTCTCTGCGGAGATTGAGGTCCGGCCGGAGATCAAGCTCGGCGCCGTGCGGGGTATCAAACTCAGGCGCCCTGAGGTGGAAGTCAAGAGCGAGCGGGTGGACGAGGTGCTCCAGGCCCTGCGTGAGCAGAACTCCGAACTTGTCAATATCGAAGACCGCGGAGCTCAGTACGATGATTTTGCGCTGTGCCGTGCGGAGATCCTTGTGGACGGGAAACCCTTGCACGCGGCAGAAGAAAAATGGATGCGTTTGGCAAAGGTCGAGAAGACGTCGCCTGAGGCCGGCTCGCCCGGTGATCTGATCAGTCAGGCCTTAATCGGGGCTGTGGCCGGCGATGAGAAGGAAATAGCCTACACCTTCCCGGCAGAGGACCCCAACAAGGAATTGGCTGGAAAGGATTCGGTGCTTCGGATCCAACTCAGGCGTTTGGCCCTGCGCAAACTCCCGGAACTCAATGATGACTTTGCGCGCACAGTCTCCGAGCAAAGCGAGCTCAGCGGTCTGCGTGAAGAGGTTCTCCAGCAACTTCAGGCGGAGCAGGAACGCCGGGCAGAACACGAAGTCAAGTCCCAGTTACGCCAGCAAATCGTCGAAGGCGCCAAGATGTCGGCTCCTCCCAGTCTGGTGGCCGAAAACAAAGAGCGGCTTTGGAAAGATACAATTCAGAGATTCCTGAGTTCGGGGATCGGACAGGATCAGATCATTCAGCAGCAGAAGGAGATCGATGCCTCCATTGAAAAGTCTGCGACCGAGCGTGTGAAATGGCAGTTTATCGTGGCTCACCTGGCCGGAGAACAGAAGATTACCGCCTCGGATGAGTCTGTTGCGGCCAAGGTGGAGCATTTTAAAGAGCATGCGCACACCCCGCAAGAGAAGGAACTCTGGGAGAACTGGGAAAACAACCATGATTTAGTTGAGTCGATTCGATTTCAATTAGTGGAAGATAAGGTCTTTAGCTACTTGCTGGAAAACGCTAAAATCGTAGAAAAATAAAGGAGAAGCACATGTCCGTCCTAGTACCTATGGTGGTGGAGCAGTCCTCAAGAGGCGAACGCGCGTACGATATCTTTTCCCGTCTTCTCAAAGACCGGATTGTCTTTATCGGTACGCCCATTGATGATGGTATAGCCAACCTCATTATTGCCCAAATGCTCTTCCTCCAGATGGAGGACTCCAAAAAGGACATCAGTGTCTATATCAATTCGCCCGGTGGGTCGGTGACCGCCGGTCTTGCCATTTATGACACCATGCAGTTTCTCAAGCCGGATGTTTGCACCTATTGCGTGGGGCAGGCTGCCAGCATGGGCGCCGTTCTGATGGCTGCGGGGACTGCGGGCAAGCGTTTTGCTCTGCCGCACGCGCGTATCATGATCCACCAGCCCTGGGGCGGAGTCCAGGGCCAGGCTTCGGATATCAGCATTCAGGCCAAGGAAATCCTTCGAATGAAGGACCAGATCAACGAGCTCTTGGCGAGTCATACAAAGCAGCCGGTTGAAAAGATTACAGCGGATACGGATCGGGACTACTTCATGTCGGCCGAAGAAGCCCGTGACTACGGATTGGTAGATGAGGTTGTCGGCGAAAGCAAATAACGGTGAAGAAAATGACAGCGACAAAAAGCTTACGTGTTCTGATAAGTGATGCTCTGTCTCCAAAGGGAGTGGAAATTCTGGAAAAGGAGCCCGGGATCAAGGTGGATGTGCTTACGGATCTGACTCCTGAGGATCTCTGCAAAAAGATCGGGGAATACCATGCCCTTGTCGTGCGCAGCGGTACCAAGGTGACGCGCGAGGTTATTGAGCACGGGAAGAAATTACAGGTCATCGGGCGGGCCGGTATCGGTTTGGACAATGTGGATGCCGAAGCAGCAACTGCCAGCGGCATTATTGTCATGAATACACCCGGAGGGAACACCACTTCGACCTGCGAGCACTCGGTGAGCATGCTTTGTGCCCTGGCGCGGAATATTCCGCAGGGCACGGCTTCGGTCAAACAGGGGAAGTGGGAGCGCAAGAAATTTCAAGGAGTGGAGCTGTATGGCAAGACCCTTGGAGTGGTGGGCTTGGGCCGCATTGGCTCGGAGGTGGCCCGGCGCCTGCAGGCCTTTGGAATGAAAGTCGTGGCCTTTGACCCGCATTTGCCGGCAGAACGTGCCAAGGCCATGGATATCGAACCCGTGGCTTTGGAGGATTTGCTGAAGGTGGCGGATTTTATTACGATCCATGTGCCTCTCACGCCAGAGACCAAACATCTCATTGGGGAAAAAGCCTTCAAGAAGATGAAAAAGGGAGTGCGCATTGTCAATTGCGCGCGCGGGGGAGTCGTGGACGAGGCGGCGCTGCTCGAGGCTCTTAAGAGCGAGAAGGTTGCGGGGGCGGCTTTGGACGTATTTGAGAAGGAACCTCCGGAAGGCAATCCGCTTCTCAAATTGGACAATGTCATTGCTACCCCGCATTTGGGCGCCTCGACCAAAGAGGCACAGCTGGGTGTGGCTGTGGATATTGCGCATCAAGTGTGTGATGCCCTGATGGGCAGGGGCATCAGCAATGCGGTTAATATGCCTTCCGTAGACGGAGAAACTTACCGGCGTTTGAAGCCCTATCTTTTGTTAGGGGAGGCGCTGGGTAGCCTTCAAGCGCAGTTAGGGGACTCGCCCATCAGCGAGGTGCGTATTGAGTATGCCGGTGAGATGATTAGTGAGGATCTGTCGCCTGTGAGCATCGCGGTGCTCAAAGGGGTCTTGGCCACCAGTGTGGCTGAGCATGTCAACTTCGTGAATGCCCCTCACATTGCCAAGTCCCGCGGTGTTAAGGTGGTCGAATCCAAGGTCAGTGAGGCCGAGACCTTTGCCAACCTGATTAGTGTGGAGGTTGTTACCTCTCAGGGCAGGAGTGTGGTAGCGGGTTCGGTTATGGCCAAAAACCAGCCGCGTATTGTGCAGGTTAATAATCATTTTGTGGAGATTATTCCCAGCGGGTATATGCTGTTGATCGGCAACCTGGACAAGCCGGGTATTGTTGGCGCGATCGGTACGATTCTGGGCAAGTCCAAGATCAATATTGCGCGTATGACCAATACGACGAACCGCGAGACTGCCGACGGCAGCGCAATTACCGTGATCAATGTGGATGGCGAGCCCAGCGCAGCAGTATTGGACGAAATTGCCAAGGTCAAGTACGTGACTTCAGTTCAGTTGATCAGACTCTGACTTGGTGCCAGGCACCGGTGCCAGGCACCGGTGCCTGGCACCGTGAAACATAGACGTTCCACGGTGCCTGTGAGGTACATGCAAAAATACTTTTTGATTGCGATGATCAGCACTTTGCTGAGCCTTTTCTCCACCCCCTCAGTCCACGCCGAGCTCACAGAGATTTCCAATATCGACCTGGAGGTCACGGCAGAGGGAATGGATCTCAAAGTGCTGGCAGACCAGCAACTTAAGGTGAAGGATCTGAGTGCGGGCGGTCCGGAGGTGCTCTTGGATTTTGTCGGGCCTGTTGTCACTTATGGACAACGGCGTATCACTGTGGGAAGAGAGGGAGTGCGATACGCGGAGTTTGTGGGGGAGGAACTCTTTGCCGGCGCCTTCAGTGTGGATTACCTGCGAATCGTCTTGGAGGGAGACTATCCGTATGTGGTCCGTCCTGTGCCTGAGGGATTGCAGGTGAGTATCCGAAGCCCTCTTTCTGCCGGATCTGTGGATCCTACTTCTTTGAATCCCTCCCTTCGCCCCCAAAATGCCAATGTAAGGACTGAACCCGGCGGAATCGTGCGCATCGAGGCGCCTGAGAGTGCGTTAATGAATTTGGATAGCGAGGCCTCGCCCGAGATTCCAGAACTTCCCGAACCCGAATTACAGATCGAGGCCCAGGATGTAGATGCGTGGTCCGCGGATGTCAGGATAGAGCCCGAGTCCTTGTTGCCGGAGCGGGCGGAGGCTCCTGAGACTGCTGCAGTGGAAATTCCCAAAAGACCCGAGCTGCCTCAAGTCCCGAGTGTTCCTGGACCGGAGCTGCCTAGGGTTCCGGAGGTGAGCGGCGTGCCCGTGCTGCCCCAGGTCCGGAGCCCGGGAGCAGCTTATAGTCCGGTAAGGGCACAGCCTCCGAGTGTTCCCGGACTGGGATCGCCCACACAACACGGAGGCCCGTCGCTGCCGGCAGTACCCGGCCCGGTGTCCGGACCTTTAACCGATAGATTGGGGAAATATTGATGAGTTCCAGAACGATTGTCGTTGGCGCGCAATGGGGGGACGAGGGCAAAGGAAAGATTATTGACTTGATGGCCAAAGATGCGGATATGGTCGTGCGTTTTCAAGGCGGGAACAACGCAGGCCATACCGTTATTGTCGGCGAAAAGGAGTTCATTTTTCACCTGCTGCCTTCGGGTGTGTTGCGGCCTAAGACCGTCTGTGTGATCGGCAACGGAGTGGTTGTTAACCCCGAGGCCCTTCTGAACGAGGTGGACCGGGTTACGGAGGCCGGGATTTCTCTGGATGGCCGGCTTTGGGTGAGCCAAGGCGCGCATATCATCCTCCCGTATCACTTGGCCTACGACCGGTTGATTGAGGCCGGGGCCGGCGATGCCAAGATCGGTACCACCAAACGCGGCATTGGGCCCTGCTATGCGGACAAGGTTGCGCGTAAGGGGATTCGCTTAGCCGATCTCCTGGATAAATCCGCATTTCGCAGCCGGCTCGAAGACGTTTTGGCTGAAAAGCAAAAGGTCGTCAAAGCGCTCTTTAATTATTCCGGTCCGGAATTCGATATCGAAGACACCTATCGCCAGTACTCCGAAATCGCCGAACGCCTGCGGCCCTTTGCCTGCGACACGGCAGTGCTCATTAACCGCGCAATTCGAGAAGACAAGAACATTCTCTTTGAAGGCGCGCAGGGAGCTCTCTTGGACGTGGATCACGGCACCTACCCCTATGTGACTTCTTCCAATGCCACGGCCGGAGGCGCTTGCCCGGGCACGGGTGTGGGCCCGACCCGTATCGACAAGGTCGTTGGCGTGGCCAAGGCCTACACCACGCGTGTCGGCGAGGGGCCCTTTCCGACACAGTTCGAGGGCGATCTCTTGGAAAAGGTTCGGGGCTGGGGCAATGAATTCGGCGCCACCACGGGCCGGCCGCGCCGTTGCGGTTGGTTTGACGGGGTTGTGGCCAAGCACTCCGCACTTGTTAACGGTATGGATGAGCTGGTCATCACCAAACTCGATGTGCTCGATCACCTGGATTCTCTTAAAATTTGCACAGCCTACGAGGTGGATGGCCGGATCTACGAAACCTTGCCGCCTCTTGCGAGCCTTCTTTGGAAGGCCGTGCCAGTCTATGAGGAAATGCCGGGCTGGAAACAGGACACGAGTAAAACGTGTGAGGCCCAAAGTTTTGAGGATTTGCCGGAGAATGCAAAGGCCTATTTGCACCGGTTGGAGGAGTTGACAGAAACCAAGGTCTCCCTGATTTCGGTTGGATCGGATCGGGACAAGACCTTTGCCGTCGCGTAAGACCCTATAACCCGTGGAGTTGACTTGATGAATTCAGCATTCTTTTCCCCGTTTGGAGCACTTCTTGCCCTCTGTTTTGCCGCATTTCTCTGGACCCGCATTCGCTCGCAGGATGAAGGCACGGAACGCATGCAGCAAATTGCGGGTTGGGTTCGGGACGGGGCATATGCCTACCTCAAACGGCAGTATAAGGTTGTGGGCATCTTTTTCGGTGTAGCTTTTGTGGTGCTCTTTGGCTTAGCCAAGGGCGGACTCCTGCCGATCTTTGTGCCGTTTGCTTTCCTGACCGGCGGTTTTTATTCCGGTTTGGCAGGGTTCATCGGTATGAGTGTGGCCGTTAACTCCAGTGCGCGTACGGCCTCCGCAGCGCGCACCAGCCTCAACGGCGCGCTTCGGGTGGCATTTTCCAGCGGTTCGGTCATGGGCATGTGCGTGGTGGGGCTGGGGCTTCTCGATCTGAGTTGCTGGTTCTTCTTCCTCAATCACCATTATGCGAACTTGGAGCCTGTTCTGCGTTTTCAAAACGTGACGAGCACCATGCTCTGCTGCAGCATGGGCGCTTCAGCCCAAGCCATGTTTGCGCGCCTGGGTGGAGGCATTTACACCAAGGCCGCGGATGTGGGGGCTGACTTGGTGGGTAAGGTCGAGGCCGGGATTCCTGAGGACGATCCCCGCAACCCTGCTGTGATTGCCGATAATGTGGGCGATAACGTGGGCGATGTGGCGGGCATGGGAGCGGATCTTTACGAGTCCTATGTAGGTTCCATTGTGGCGACAATGGCGCTGGGAACCGTGGCTTTTATGAGCACAGGGTTAAGTATGGTTCAGATCTCTGTGCCTATGGCTGTGGCGTCTGTGGGCGTGTTGGCCTCGATTATCGGCAACTTTTTTGTTAAGACGAGCGAGAAGGCGGATCAGAATACGCTGCTCAAGGCCCTGCGCCGGGGCGTGTTTATCTCCAGCCTGGTGGTGGCTGTGGTGGCCTATCCAGTCGTGCGGATGGCCTTGGGCCCGGGCATGACCGGAATTTATTTTGCGATTTTGGCCGGCTTGATTGCAGGCATTGTGATCGGGCTTTCCACCGAGTATTTCACTTCCTCCCATTACAAGCCCACACGGGGCATCGCGGATGCAGCGGAAACCGGGCCTGCCACGGTCGTGATCGCCGGGATTTCAGTGGGCATGCTTTCCACTCTGATTCCGGTTCTAACCGTGGGCGCGGCAATTTTGACGGCATTTCACTGTGCAGGCGGGGGGGAGAGTTTCTCCATGGGGCTTTATGGAGTGGGCATTGCGGCCGTGGGGATGCTTAGTACCTTGGGCATGACTTTGGCCACGGATGCCTACGGCCCGGTGGCGGACAATGCCGGGGGCAATGCGGAAATGGCACACCTTCCCCCGGAAGTGCGCGAGCGCACGGATGCTTTGGATGCCTTGGGTAACACAACTGCAGCCACAGGCAAGGGTTTTGCCATTGGTTCGGCCGCGCTTTCGGCCATGGCTTTAATTGCTGCCTTTAGACAGGAGATTGCTTTCCGTGGAGTGGATCTCCAACTCAGCCTGGATCGCCCGGATGTTCTGGTGGGCCTTTTTATCGGGGGCATGCTGCCTTACCTGTTCTGTGCCTTTATCCTCAAATCCGTGGGCCGGGCTGCCGGGGCGATTGTGGTGGAAGTGCGCCGGCAGTTCAGGGAGATTGCCGGCTTAATGGAGGGTAAGGAAGGCGTCGAGCCTGATCATGCGCGCTGTGTGAGTATCGCCACGACTTCCGCCCAGAAGGAAATGATCCTGCCTGCCGCCCTGGCCTTTATTAGTCCGATCCTGGTGGGCCTGTTTCTGGGGGTGAATGCGCAGGTGGGGCTGCTTACCGGTGTGTTGGTCTCCGGGTTTGTCTTAGCCGTGTTTATGGCCAATGCCGGGGGCGCGTGGGATAATGCCAAGAAGTATATAGAGGAAGGCCATTTTGGCGGCAAGGGATCGCCCTCGCACAAGGCCGCGGTTTCGGGTGACACCGTAGGCGATCCGTTTAAGGATACGGCTGGTCCGGCGATTAACATCCTGATCAAGCTCATGTCGATTGTGTCGATTGTATTTGCCGGGTTTATCTTGAAATTCGGGTTCTTTAAATAGAAGCATACTTCAGGGACGGTTCTCGATTGTCCTATCAAGTTGATTGACCTGCGAGAACCGTCCCTTGCAGCGGGACTTGTCCATGATCGAAATGGAACTCAACAAAATCCGGATTGACGAGAAGCGTGGGGAGCAAGTCATTGTGCTCAAGGAAAAGGCCGGCGACCGTCTGCTCCCGATTGTGATCGGCATTATGGAGGCCACGGCCATCAAGATGAAGGTTTCCAATTTCCAGCCTCCCCGGCCACTCACCCATGACCTGCTGAACAATGTGATCGAGGAACTGGGTTCCACCCTGGAGCGCGTGGTTGTGGCCAAGCTCGAAGGTAATGTGTTCTACGCCCAGCTCTGGGTGACTCGCAACGGAGACAAGCCCCTGCAGATAGACGCCCGGCCCAGTGACGCCATTGCCCTGGCACTACGGGCCGGTAGCCCGATATGGGTGAGCGAAGACGTCCTGGATCAGATAGGGGGCACTGCCCAGTAACCAGACGCCTGTCTGTTTCACGGTGCCAGGCACCGGTGCCAGGCACCCGTGCCTGACACCATTGTATCCTGCTGTATGAGAGCGCATAGGTGCCACACCTGTGGACAATTGTACTCAATTTGGGTACAGTCCCTGCTCAAATCTCCAAAATTTCTCCCCTCGATTTTGAGCACAAAATCCCGGTAAAGAATTAATGAAAGCGCTTTTAAATGATGTCTGGCCCTTGATTTAGGGCATTTAGATGGTATAGTTCAACTGTTCCCAAATTTAGTGCAAGGCCATTTGATCAAGGCAAACCCGAGCTGCGAAAGCAGCGAAGCCCGCCACGGAGTGTGGCGGGTGGCGAAAGCCGGGGACGCAAAGCCGTGAGCCCGAAAGGGTTGTCTGGTTGCCGATGGCAGGCAAGAAGTGCCCAGACCCCGCCAGGGTTTGGGCATTTTTCGTCAAAGGACGTATCCGATGCTTCTCGAGGCGCTCTTCAGTTCAAAAGTCCGAGTCAAACTCCTCAAGCACATCCTCAATCACCCCACCCAGAAGTTCTATCTGCGCGGCCTCGAAAGGGAACTCAATGAATCAGCCACTCCTTTACGTCGGGAGCTCCTTAGGCTGGAGAAGACAGGCCTGCTTTATACCGAAGACGAGGCGAACGTGAAGTATTACGTATTGAACCGCCAAATGCCGCATTACGAAGCACTGGCCCGGCTTTTTGACGCCCCCGTGCCTGGTGGTCAGCTTGGTGCTGAACTTGGTGTTCACCTTGGTGCTGAACACGGTGCTCAGCTGGGTACTGAACACCCGGAGCCGGAGGTGCAGCCCAGGCCCCAGGTGGCCAAGTACCTGCGCCGCATCGCGCTGACTCTTGCGGCCGGCGTCGCATTGGCCGCAGCCTTTAATGTGGGCGCGGTTTATCTTCTTTGGGATCGGGAATTGGATTCTCCCGCAGCCAAGGCTCTGGTCGAGTCTGGCGAACAGGTGCAGGTAGAGACCGCTTCTAAGCCGGTCCCTGTGCCTGAGAGCATTGCGTCGGTTTCGGAGCAGAGTCCAACTCGGGGCAAACGTTTCAAATTGGAGTACGGGACATGGAAGTAGGACACACAAACACAACAACGCGGGGTTTGGGCTACCAGGGCCCCAGCCCCCATAGCGTGGGCCGCGGATTGTTCAGTGGCTCGCCAACCAAAAATGGCCAACGGCTGGTGGAAGGCCGTCGGCGGGAGGGTAAAACCATGTTAGCGAGGACTAGACGATCCAGGACGCAGGTTCTGGGATTCGCGCTGCTTTTTTGCGCAATCCAGAGCCTCAGTTTGGCTCGTTTTGCCTTTGCCGAAGACACCATCCCCCAGTATTTGAATTTCCAGGGGCGGTTGACGGACACCTCCGGCAACGCCCTGAACGGGGATTTTGACTTGGTGATTCGGCTCTATGATGCAACGGAAGGCGGAACAGCCTTTTGGACAGAGACCCACGAAGTCAGTCTCACCGAAGGACTCTTCAACGTGATGCTCGGAAAGAACACTGCTTTGGACTGGGAGTTCGACGCCGCAGCCTATCTGAGCATTGAAGTCGTGCAGGAGGGTGTGTCGGACGGCGAAATGGACCCCCGCCTCGAGCTGGCTGCCAGCGCCTATGCCTTTAATGCCGAGCGCTTGGACGGTTTGGAAGCCACCTCATTCCTGCGCAGCGACGAGGACGGCACCTTGGATGGAGCGCTCGCCGTTACAGGAGATGTGGCCGTCCAAGGGGTTCTAACGGCTGAAGCCGTGACCACAGAAGCGAATACGGATCTCACCGTGAACCCGACGGGCACGGGGAATGTGGTCCTGAACATTGACAGTGCCAGCACGGGCTTTAGGATCACGGACGCCATCACCGACTTCCTGGTAGTCGCTGAAGACGGCAACGTGACCCTTACCGGCGATACGGGCACGGATTTAGTCACCATCGCAGTCGGTAACCTCAAGGTCGGAGACGCCACACCCTCCCAGGCGCTCGACGGCGAGGATGCCTTCATCGAAGGTGATTTGGAAACAGACGGAACGATTTATGTGGGCGATGACACCAGCTTGGCCGACGGCGTGCTCACCCTGGGAGCCGGCGCCAATGAATTCATGACAGCGGCCATGTTTGCGGAGCTCACGGGCGGCGGTATCACGACGCTGCACCAGCATGTAGGCGGCGGTGTGGGCGGAGATACCGGCACCACGGCCGAGACCTGGACCGTGGATGCGGATCACACGGGCGGCGGGGAAACCGAACCGGCCGACGGATCCGGCTTCATTATCGAGGGCGGCACAGGCGATGTCTCCATATTGTGGGATTTGGCCAACGACGAACTCGACTTCACTGGTATGACAGGGTTGGACATCCCGGCCACGGCCGAGTACTTGATCGGCGGCAATCAAATCGCTACTGCAGACCTCGCCGACGGCTCCAATCTCACCTTTGACAACGTGGCCGAAGTCATCGGCGCGGGCTGGACATTCCAAGGCGCTAACCTTGTTGCGCCCACAACCGATATTAGCGGTCTGTCTGTGCGTCAAACCACTGCAGGCGCACCCACAGCTAATGTTTTTGAAATCACGGACTCCGGCGATACCACAGGCTACTTTGTGGTCGACAGCAACGGAGATATTTCGATAAGCGGCGATTTAACCATAGGCGGCACGGTCACCGGTGTAGGGGACATCGAGGGCGTGACTGCCGGAACCGGTCTGACTGGAGGCGGCTCGAGCGGCACAGTGACGCTGGATATAGGGCAAGGGACTGGCATTGTCGTCAATGCCGATGATATCGCGGTCGATGTGGGCACCGGCGCGAATCAAATTGTCCAGCTCAATGCGTCCTCGCAGCTGCCTGCAGTCAGCGGAGTCAATCTCACCGAACTCAACGCAGACAACATTGATTCCGGGACATTGGACGATGCGCGTTTATCGGCAAATGTTGCGCACGTGGACGAGGCGGAGACAATCGTCAGCGATTGGAGCTTTGATGACGGCGCAGGGGATTCGCCGATGCTGCAATTTGCCGGACAGACGGGCGCGCCCTGGCAGCTTTATGTGGATGATGTGAGTGATGACCTTCAATTGATGATTAATAGCGGCAATGACGAGAACCTGGACATCACCAACATCAGCGGTAACGCAAACGTTTTCATCAATGGCCAGAATGTTTGGCACTCAGGGGATGGTCAGTTGGATGACGATGATCTGTCGGACAACGATTTGGATTCGCTCCAGAACGTAGGAGCCATGGCCGAACAGCAGGGCGATCTCTTCTACTATAACGGCGGCAACTGGACCCGTTTGCCTGCGGCAAATGCGGGGGACTTGCTCCAGAGCGGCGGCGCAGGTGCCAACCCCAGTTGGACTGCGGTGGACACCAGTGGCGATGACCTCAGCGACAACTCAATTTCCGATTTATCGGATGTGGCAGCCATGGTCGAAGCCCAGGGTGACATCTTTTTCTTTGACGGAGCGGATTGGAATCGCTTGGCAGCGGGTGTGTCCGGGCAACTGCTGCAAACACAGGGAGCTACCGGAGACCCGCAGTGGACCGATGATGACGACCAGCCGGATTCCGATGCCGAGGTGCCCAACGCCATTACCGTGAGCGGCGGGAGTCTGGGTTCAAATGCTCTGCTTGATGCAGATACAACTCTTACAGGCCAGGCCACGCGGTCTCTGACTTTCGATCTGGATGGCGGGGATAACGCAACCGAAGATTTCGTCGTGACCGCAAGCAATATCAGTGTGGATGCAACAGGCCGGATGTTGCTTTCGGATAGCCTGGGGATCGGCACGACTACTCCCCAAACTCAACTGGAACTTACTCAAGACCTGGCCTCGCCTTTTGGGGGTTTGGGCCGATACGAAAACCTGGCATTGCAGAGCGAAACATTTACAGACGGCGCTTGGGTCAAGTCCACCATGACTGCGCTTACAGATGCGGTGGGACCCACAGGCGCGGCAAATTCCGCAGCCACGCTCACAAACAACGGTGGAGCGGACGGCACGGTTACGCAGACGATTGCCGGCCCCACAGTGTCTCAGGACCACACCTTGAGTGTGTGGCTGAAGGCCGGAACTTCCACTACTGCCGAAATCGAATTGGACGGCGATGGCACAGGAGAAACTCCGGACACCACGATTGTCAACCTTGGCGCCGGATGGCAGCGCTATTCGGTAACGCATGCAACAGTGGGGGACACTGCCAACATGACAGCTTTGGTCCGTAACACCGGATTGGACGCAACCACCATTTTAGGTTGGGGTGCGCAGGTAGAAGAAGCCTCTCAGCCTGGCGTATATGTGAAGACAACTGCCGCGTCAGTCGCTGCAGGTATGGGCGGAGTGAGTATGGGTGAGCCCGTGGTTACAGGAACAAGCGGCTCCTTTACGGATGACGATCTTTCCGATGATGACCTGGATGCTCTGCAAAACGTGGCGCCCATGGTTGAGGCTCAGGGAGGGATTCTCTATGTAGATGGTTCCAGTCAGTGGAATCAATTGGCTGCCGCAGGAACAGCCGGATGGGTGCTCCAGAGCGGCGGTGCGGGCGCAAATCCATCCTGGACGCAACAGGACGACCAGCCGGACGATGATTCCGAAGTGCCGAATGCCATTTCGGTGAGCGGGGGATCCTTGGGTTCTAACGCCCTTCTGGATGCAGACACGACGCTGACGGGCCAGGCAACACGAAGCCTCACGATTGACTTGGACGGCGGTGATGTAGCGAGTGAAGATTTTATTGTCACAGCCAACAACGTGGCGATTGCGGCTGACGGCAGCATGACATTAGCCGGACAGGCCGTGCAAACCGGTGCGGACGACGACCAGCCGGACGACGACTCCGAAGTGCCGAATGCCATTACACTGAGCGGCGGGACGATAAGCTCCAATGCGCTGGACGACCTGGCTGTGACTCTTACGGGGCAAGCCACGCGCAGCCTCACGATTGACTTGGACGGTGGCGATGTGGCGACCGAGGACTTTATCGTCACAGCCAACAACTTTAGTATTGACGCGGCAGGAGCAGTCACGGCAGGCGGAAGCGCGGTAGTCACTACAGCGACCGATGACGACCAGCCGGACGATGATTCTGAGGTCCCGAATGCCATCACAGTTAGCGGAGGAACGATTGCCAACAACAATATTGCTGATGCTGACACCACACTCACCGGCCAGGCTGATCGCAACCTGACGTTCAATCTAGGTGGTGGCGATGGCGTTAATGAGGACTTCATTGTGACGGCGAATAACTGGTCCGTGGATGCAGCCGGTAATATGACCGTGGGCGGAGCCGCGGTGCAGACCGGGGCGGACGACGACCAGCCGGACGACGATTCCGAAGTCCCGGACGCGATCACTGTGAGCGGCGGAACGATCGGGTCCAATGCTTTAGCAGATGCCGCAGTTTCGATCACAGGGCAGATGAGCCGCTCTCTTACCATTAATTTGGACGGCGGTAACGAAGTCACCGAAGACTTCATTGTGACCGCGAACAACTTTACTATCGACGCGGCGGGCGCGGTAACGGCCGGCGGCAATGCGGTTGTGACAACAGCCACGGATGATGATCAGCCGGACGGTGATTCCGAAGTCCCGGACGCGATCACTCTGAGCGGCGGCACAATCGGCAACAACAACTTCGCGAACGCCAACACCACGCTAAGCGGTCAAGCGGACCGCAACCTGACCATCAATTTGGGCGGCGGAGATGGTCTGAATGAGGACTTTATTGTGACAGCCAACAACTG
>JAFGIU010000108.1 GCA_016929445.1 Candidatus Omnitrophota bacterium | reverse complement strand
GGCCCCGGGAGCGGTTATCCGCATGGCCAATTTGGGCATAGAGAACTTTCTCATTGCCTCCAGCCTGGTGTGCGCAGTGGCCCAGCGTTTGGTGCGCCGGCTCTGTCCCGAGTGCCGTGAGGAGGCCCCTCTTCCGGAGTACGTGGCTGACCAGCTCGGCCTTTCCCGCCAGGAGGCCCACAAGCACACGATCTATCGACCGCAAGGATGCGATCTTTGCTACAATACGGGATATGCGGGCAGGCTTGTGATCTGTGAAGTCATGCCTGTGACCCCTGAGGTCCGGGATGTAATACTCAGGCCCGATACCCAGGAAGGCGAAATTCGCGCTGTGGCTCAGAAGCACGGGCTGCGCTCTTTGCGTCAGAGCGGCCTGGAGAAATTGCTGGCTGGTGAGACCAGTGTGGAAGAGGTCCTCCGCGTGACAACCGCAAACGATACGGCCGAATCGGCAATCGACGAATAAGGCAGGGATCCTGTTGCAATCCACTGAAATCAATTTCAAGTCTTTAAGGGGGACGATCGCCAGTTTCTCCAAGGCCAAGGTTTTGGTCTTGGGGGATTTGATTCTGGACGAGTTCATTTGGGGGAAGGTCTCCCGTATTTCGCCCGAGGCCCCGGTGCCCGTGGTTTGGACCCAGAATGAGTCCACCATGCCCGGCGGGGCCAGCAATGTGGCGAACAATATCCGTGCTCTGGGCGGCCGGGTGCAGTTGGCCGGAATAGTGGGGGAGGACGACGGCGCAGATGTGCTCTTGCGGGATCTCGAAGAGCTGGGCGTCGGTGTCAAGTATGTCTTGCGCGATTTGAACCGGCCTACCACGGTAAAGACCCGCGTCATTGCTCATCAACAGCAGGTGGTGCGCATTGACCGGGAGGACCTTTCCCCCATCAGCAGTGAGATGAGCAAGCGCATCGCGGAGTCCGTGATCCAAGCCCTCCCCGATGTGGATTGCATTATTATTGAGGACTACGGTAAGGGCGTGATTGTCCCCCAGGTCCTGGAGCCGGTCATTGCCGAGGCCCGCAAACTGCGCAAGATCATTTGTGTGGACCCTAAGGAGGATCACCTGGATCATTATCAGGGTGTGACGGCCATCACACCCAACCGCCATGAGGCTCAGACAGGTTCAGGGGTTAAGATTACCGACGAGGCCAGTTTTTTGGAGGCAGCCAAGGTTTTGCTTTCGCGCCTGCACTGTGATTCTGTTCTCTTGACTCTGGGAGAGGACGGGATGCTTTTGTTGGAGGAGAACGGCGCGACCACCCGCATCCCCACGGAGGCCCACGAAGTTTACGATGTATCGGGTGCCGGGGACACGGTCATCAGTGTGTTTTCCTTAGCCTTGGCTGCGGGCGCGGGCCGCGTGGAGGCGGCCTATTTGTCGAATTTGGCCGCAGGAATTGTTGTGGAGAAGGTTGGGGTTGCTGTGGTAACTCCCGAGGAATTGCTTAAGCGCATGGAGACAAAGGTCTGATTTTGCACGCCACCGGGATCATTCCTGCGAGGTTTGGTTCTACACGATTTCCGGGCAAGCCCCTTGCCCTTCTATGGGGGAAACCCCTTATTCAGCATGTTTGGGAGAAGGCTGTTCAGGCCGAAACCCTGTCGCAGGTGCTTGTGGCCACGGATGACGAGCGCATTCTGGAAGCAGTGCACGGTTTTGGAGGCGAGGCCATCATGACCTCCGCAGATCACCCCTCGGGCAGCGACCGGGTGGCGGAGCTTGCGAGATCCCTCAAATCGGATATCATTGTGAATATACAAGGTGATGAGCCCCTGCTGGAGCCCAGCTCCGTGGATGCAGCAATCCGGGCCTTTGAGCAAATGCCCGGATTCTCCATAGTGACGCTGGGTACGCCCTTTCGGGATGCGCGGGAGTGGGAGAACCCCAACTGCGTCAAGGTCCTGACCAATGCCGGCGGATACGCTCTGTACTTTTCAAGAGCCCAGATTCCTCATGGGTACAATGTCCGGGGCGGGAATGAGGAGCGGGTTTGGAGGCATCTGGGCCTTTATGCGTACCGGCGGGATGCTTTGTTTGAGTTTTGTAAGTTGGCCCCGAGCTCTTTAGAAAAGCTGGAACGTTTGGAGCAGCTCAGAGCCTTGGAAAACGGAATGCCGGTTTATGTGGTGCCTGTGGAACAGGCCTCAATCGGCGTGGATACTCCGGAAGAGCTTGAAAAACTAAATCAACGGACGGCATGAGCAAATACATCTTTATAACAGGCGGTGTGGTTTCAAGCTTAGGCAAGGGGATTGCCTGTGCTTCCATCGGCCGCCTTCTCGAATCGCACGGGCTCAAGGTGATTATTCAGAAGTGCGATCCCTACCTCAATGTGGATGCAGGCACGATGAACCCGTACCAGCACGGGGAAGTTTACGTCACGGATGACGGCACTGAGACCGATCTGGATCTGGGCCACTACGAGCGCTTTACCAATCAAACCACCACACGCGATCACAATCTGACCACCGGCACCGTCTATAACAGCGTGATCACCAAAGAGCGGCGCGGGGACTATCTGGGGGGAACGGTTCAGGTGGTTCCGCACATCACAAACGAGATCAAGCAGCGGATTCGCAGTTTGGGACGGCGCACGCGCGCGGATGTGATGATTGTCGAAATCGGCGGGACAGTGGGAGATATTGAAAGCCTGCCGTTCCTGGAGGCCATCCGGCAACTTAAACTGGAGCTGGGTCCGGAAAATGCGATCAATGTGCATCTGACCTTGGTCCCTTTTCTCAATGCCGCGGGCGAGCACAAAACCAAACCCACCCAACACAGCGTGGGCAAGTTGCGTGAGATCGGATTGCAGGCGGAAGTTCTTCTGTGCCGCACGGAATACCGCATGACCCGCAAGGTGCGCTCCAAGATTGCTCTCTTCTGTAATGTGCATGAGGATGCGGTCGTGGAAGCCCGGGATGTGAAAGACATCTATGAGGTTCCGCTGAGCTTTAAGGAACAGAAGCTGGATCGTCTGATCATGCGCACGCTCAAGCTCAAGGGGAAAGGGCGGCGTAATCAGAGCTTGGACCGCTGGCGGCGTTATGTGGTAAGGCCGGCGATTGATCCTCAACACAAGGTTTGTATTGCGGTGGTCGGGAAGTATATGGAAGTGCCCGATGCCTACAAGTCTATTTTTGAAGCCGTCCGGCACGGCGGTATTGCCAATGACGCACAGGTGGAAATCCGGCCGGTGGAGTCGGATCTCTTGGACGCAAAGAATGCAGAAAAATTATTGGAGGGAGTCAACGGAGTGCTGGTCCCCGGCGGTTTTGGGGCGCGCGGCGTGGAGGGCAAGGTGCGCGCCGTTTGTTTTGCGCGCGAAAACAAGGTGCCCTTTCTGGGCATTTGTTTAGGCATGCAGGCTGCGGTTATCGAGTTTGCGCGCAATGTGTGCGATTTGAAGAAGGCCGGCACGACCGAGATCGATAAGAATGTTGAAATTCCGGTGATTGCTCTCCTGGAAGAACAAAAGAATGTTACGGCCAAGGGTGCTTCCATGCGCCTGGGGGCTTATCCCTGCCGGATCAAGAGCGGCAGCCTCAGTTTTCAAGCCTATCGCAAACACCAGATCCACGAACGCCACCGCCACCGCTATGAATTCAATAACGAATTCAAAAAGACACTGAGTTCTCGCGGATTGAAGTTCACGGGCATCTGTCCCAAAGGGTCTCTTGTGGAGATCGTGGAACTCGCCAACCATCCCTGGTTTGTGGGATGTCAATTCCATCCGGAGTTCAGATCCAAGCCCGATCGCTGTCATCCGCTTTTCCGGGATTTTGTGGAAGCAGCTTTGGAGCACTCGGCCCGATGAACTCCCAAACCCCGCAGCTTGTCAAGGTTGGGGATGTCCAATGGGGAGAAGCTCAAGCTCTGGGTTTGATTGCCGGCCCCTGCGTGATTGAAGGGGAAGAGCATGCCTTGCGCCATGCGCGCGTCCTTCGCGAATTGGCCGGAGAATTTGAAGTGCCCTTTGTCTTTAAGTCGAGTTATGACAAAGCCAATCGCACCTCGATCCATTCCTACCGCGGTCCGGGTTTAGTGCAAGGACTCAAAATTCTCCGGACTGTTCGAGAAGAAGCCGGCGTTCCGGTGCTGACGGATGTGCACAGCCCGGAAGAGGCCGAGGCTGCGGGTGAAATTGTGGATGTGTTGCAGATTCCCGCTTTTTTGTGCCGCCAAACCGATTTGCTGATTGCCGCGGCCCGCACAGGCAAAGTAGTCAATATCAAGAAGGGGCAATTCCTGGCGCCCTGGGACATGCAGACCGCTATCCAAAAGGTGGTGGAGTCCGGCAACCCCAAGGTTATGGTCACGGAACGGGGCGCCTCTTTTGGCTATAACAATCTGGTGAGCGACCCGCGTTCTATTGCCGTGCTGCGCAGGCTCGGTTATCCGGTGGTTTTTGACGCCACGCACAGTGTGCAGCTTCCGGGCGGGCAAGGCACTCAATCCGGCGGCCAACGGGAGTTTGTGCCCACCCTGGCCCGTGCGGCTGTCGCTGCGGGCGCCCACGCCGTGTTTATGGAAGTGCACGAAGATCCCGGCGCGGCGCCCTCGGATGGCCCGAACATGATCCCCTTGGATGAGCTGCGCCCCCTCCTGAGACAACTCGTGGACCTTTCGCGGCTGGTGCGCAGCTGGGGAGATTTACGATGAAGGATGATTTGCGTCTGGCCGCAGAAGTTTTTAAGGTTGAGGCCAAGGCTGTGGCTGATTTGGCCGGCCGCCTTAACCAGGATTTTGAACGCGCGGTGGAACTTTTGCTCAGCTGCAAGGGCCGCGTGGTGGTCACGGGCATGGGCAAGGCCGGTCTGGTGGCCCAGAAAATTTCCGCCACGCTTTCCTCGACAGGGAGTCCCAGCCTTTCTTTACACCCGGCCGAGGCCATTCACGGAGACCTGGGGCGTGTCACAAGTTCGGATGTCGTGATCGCGCTCTCCAATAGCGGAGAGACCGAGGAAGTCCTCAGGCTTCTGCCCATTCTCAAGAAACTCGGCGCGCCTGTCATCAGCATGACCGGGAACCCCAAATCACAGTTGGCCAGGAACAGCGATGTGGCTTTGGATGTGTCCGTGCACAAGGAAGCTTGTCCGCTTCAATTGGCGCCGACTTCCAGCACAACCGCACAGATGGCCATGGGGGATGCCCTGGCAGTGGTCCTGATTCAGCGGCGCGGGTTTCAGGAAAAGGATTTTGCTCTCTTCCATCCGGGCGGGGCGCTGGGCAAGCGTCTCTTGCTCAAGGTGGAAGACATCATGCGCAGCGGCCAGTCCATGTGTATTGTGCCGCCCGGTATGCCGGTGCGTGAAGTGCTGTTGCAGATTACCCAGGCGCGTTCCGGATGCGC
>JAFGIU010000107.1 GCA_016929445.1 Candidatus Omnitrophota bacterium | reverse complement strand
GGATCATGGTGGACATCTATGACGCATCCTTCACTGCTGCTGAGCGCGCTGCTTTGCGCGAGGCAGCCGGAAACGAGACTCTGATGCGCGAACTCATCACAGAGTTTGCGCAGAATCGGATGGAGGCCCGGGATGCCAGGGGCGCCGAAGGTGTCGAAAGTGCTCATGTCACTGTCTTGATGCAAGACCGAGGTTATACCTCTGCGGAAGTTCAGCAATTTGAAGCTATGCTTTGGCAAGCCAGCCGCATGGGAACCAATGCGCGCGGCACGGATGTGGCCACCGTAGAAGCGTTGGCCCCCATTGCCCGCAACATTGTCCAGGCGCGCAATGCGCTGGCCAGCGGTGGTTCGGGTGGCGGGATCGTGACTGGTGGAGTCTCCACAATCGAAGCAGAGCAGGCTTGGGGTGGATTCATTGCGGGAAGTCTGACTGGTCAAGGTCTCGATAATCTAACTCCGCAACAGAGCCTTGCGCTCGATATAGCCAATTTAATGTCCGAGCAAGGGGCCGATATCTCTTCAGCGGATATTCTCTTTACTGCTGCAGCCAATGGGTACGATGCCAACCAGGCAGGGGAAATCGCAGCAGTGATGGGTGCTCTGATGAATCCCGTGACTGTGGACAGTAGTTGGCAGGGAACTGTGATCGACGCGACTTTGGGAATGGTTCTCGGCCTTGGCACGACTCAGACCACGGGTGACTCGGGTCTGGCAGGAGCCCTTTTTGCCGGAGCCATTGCCAACCAGATGGGCCCCATGGACTGGTTGGCGGCCTCTCCGGTTTCTCAAGGGTCTCTGATCAACTTCGGCGATGTGATGGACGCGGTGCCTGCGGCGGTCAGTGCGGAAGCCCTTTTCAGCGCGGCCGGCGTGAATGCCATCGGAATCGAAGGCATTTGGCAGGACGCTTTCAATGCGGCAATTCCTTTTGTGCAGCAGAATTTGGGTATTGAGCTTGTGCAAGGCAATAATCTTTTTGAAAGCACCGTACAAACCCTGGTAGCCGGAATTGCCAGCGGCAGCTTCCGCTTGGATAGCTGTGCGTTCAGTGCCGCAGATGCGCTCATCAGCGGCTCCTCAGTCCAAGGCCTGACATCTGAAGACATTGCGGCAGGGATTTTGACGGATGTCCTGACCGGTCAGCTCAGTGTGAACGAGATTACAGCTCAGGACTTCAGCGCTTCGAATTCCAATGGAGTTTTGCTCTCAGGACAGGCCATCCTTAACATGGCCGGTTCCAGTGGGGTGGGTCTCCAAGCCTATAACGCTGGCGGCATGACTGCCACCGAAATGTTCCAAACCATCGAAGCAGCCAATGGGGCCCTGGGCGTAAATACCCCGGTGATTGCGCACCTGGATATCATGGACGGCCACTTTGTTGTGATCGAAGACATTGAGAACGGAACAGTGACCTATGCGCGTGGTACCTTCGATGCCCAGGGCGTGCGTGAAACCGGCACGATGTCGGCGGCCACCTTCAATAGTCTCTCTAGTGGAAACTTCATTACTGACCTCGATTTTACTGACCTGAGTACTGCCGGTGTGGGCTTTGAGATGCCCATCGGCGTGGAGGTTGTTGGCGCAGGCTCTTTTGTGGGCCGCACCGCAGGATTGGATCTGGGTGTGGTTGAGGCTGTGGAACAGGCCTTCAATGCTCCGGTGCTCGGCACTGCCACAGTCGGCGGTATGGGTGGCGGCGTTGAAGTCTTCAACTTCGGCAGCTGGGCTCAGTCCCAGGATGATTCGGTGAGAAGCGCCTTGAGCAATCTGGATCTCTTCACAGCCGGACGCATTAGCAACCGCTTGTCGGAACGGGGTGAAAGCGCTGAAGTGGTGGCGGACTTTATTCATGCGCTCGAGGATTTTGTGGACGCCTATGATGTCGAGGGCGGCACAGCAGCCATTCCGATGGGTGCCATTGTACAGATGGCTATGGATTCCGGACTCATTCAATACGGGGGCGGTGCCCTTTCAGTGGACGATGCGGTGAGCATTGGAGCCTCCATGATCATTAACGAGAATGTGCAGCTGCAGACTTTGCATCCGGCCATCATTGAGTTGGCACTGCACGATGCCCTGATCCAAGGCCAGGTCTTTGTTCAGGCCCTTGTGGGCACCACGGTTAATCCTCAACTTGCCGAGAGAGCCCGGCAGCTTGGGGATCAGTCCCTTGGGGCAAGCTTTGAAGGCTTAATGCAGGCAGTGCAACAGATCAATGACTTGATCGAAAGCGCCGGTACAGTGTCTGTGGAAGATCTGAACAAGATCGCGCAGCAGACCGGTGTGAGTCTAGAGGTAGTAGCGGGAATTGCTGCTATTAGTAACGCTGAGGCCGCCGGCCAGATTGTCAACGCATCCGTAGTGGCCACGGCAATCGGCGCTCTTGGCCAGCTCGAGGCTGCGGGCATTGAGGTGCGAGGCCTCACCGTGGACAACATCGTGGAACGGTTGAATAACCAGAGCGGTGGTGTGGTGAGTGTTGCTGGCCCGGGTGTGGTGCAGCCTGTGATCAGCGCCCCGGCTCAAGCCCAGCCGGTGAGCACCACCCAGACCACGGGGCAGCAGAGTCAGCCTGTAACCCAAACCCGGACCACGGGCACTCAGAGCCAGGCAGTCCGCACGGAGCAGAGCACCACCACTCAGGCCATTGTTCCGGCAAGCCTCGAGTCCCACATCCTCGGAATCCAGGGTGTCTTGCGCCAGCAAGGTATGTTGGGCGCAAACGGTATGCTGGATCTCAGCGCCCTCGATCTGCAGGATGCAGCCACGGTTAATTCGGTGGTGGATGTGATTCTCGATGCGCTGCTGGACACCACAGGCGGCCAGGTCAATCTCTCCGTTTATGAATTGGCGCAGATTGTGGCCCTGTTGGGCGGAAATCAGGCAGTGGCCGAATCCCTGATTGGAGTGATCCAGGGAGAGTTATTCGAAACCCAGAGTTCCGACATCACCCGCATCCTGGCCCAGGCAGATGCTGTCTTGCGCGCGGCGGCTTCTTCAACTGATTTGGAAGATTCCCTGAGCGTCACTCTCGCCGAGAGCGTGCTCAGTTCCGGACTGCTTAGCAGCGGTGCCGAAGTGGATGATCTCGAGTACCTGGCCGAGCAGGTTTACGGCCGGGATGTGCGCGGTGATGCATTTGACCGAGGCTTGAACGCGCTCGACCAATTCATGCAGCAGGAGCTCGGCGAGCTGTATTCCAGTGCCAATATTGCCTTGGTGGCGGCTCAGGTTCGCGATCTGGAGATGCCTCAGGTTGATCTTGTTTCGTTTGAGCCCACGCTGGCCTCGGTTGTCACCGAAGCGGAAGTCACTGAGCAAAAACCCGCACAATCCGCCACTCCAACCTCAACTTCGACCCTAGAGAGAGGCTCCACTCTCAACACTTCCACAATTGCGGAAGTCTATGAAGATATGATGACTCCTATTGTATCCGATGCATTGAATCAGGTGGGATTGCAAGGGGTTGATGAGCTTGGGACAGAGACGCAGACCTTTGCCGTTTCTGAAATCACGGAGGTGCAGACCCGCGACGGCCGGAAGGCGCAGCCCGGCCAGGTTGCAGACTGGAGTGAAGTTGCCACAGTGACCTTGAGTTCCGGGGAAACAGTGACTTGGAACGAGGTGACGAATGTCAGTCTTAACCGGTCCGGAGGCGCCAATTCAGCCCTCACCCAATTACTGAACCAGGTGGGTATTGCCGGGATCAGTACCTTGTCCACAGGAACAACCACGATCAAGACAGGCAAGGTGAATCAGGTAGTGCTGACAAGCGGCACCACCATGGCCATCCAGGAGTTTGTGGCCGGCGAACAGTGCGATTGGGCGCAAGTTCAGGCAGTTGTCCACATAGTTGGGGATGCCAAATGGGGGGATATTGCCAAGGTGATTGATCGGAACGGTCAGGAAATGGCCGTTGCTGCAGTGACGGACTGGAGCACAGTGGCCACGGTTGTGACTGCGAAAGGTGAGAGCATCAGCAGTAGTCAATGGAGTGTGGAAGAAGGAAAGAAGGTCACCGCGCTCGACACATTGATTCTAGCTGATGTGAGCTCCTTCTCCCAGTCTCAAAATGCGCGCTATGGTGTCCGGGGTCAAACCGCGAATATGGTCCGCGCGGCCCGTGGGCAGTCCTACACCATTTCCTATGTCAATTCAGACGGTGAGCAAGTCACGGAAAACCTGAGCTTCGAAGACTTGGTGCAGGCTGTGCGCGCAGTGGATTTGGTGACCGATGACGTGCAGTGGAACAACAATGCCGGTGGTTATGACCACCTCGGATTCCGTTTGCGGGAGGGTTTGCCTGCGGACAGCCGCAGGGCTGCTGTGGCCGCAGCCATGGCCCAGATTGTGGACCCGATCATGAAGGCTTTGGGTGTTGCGCGTGTGGGAGGCCATAGCGCCAATGTTACGACATCCCAGGCCAGGACTCTGATCAATGCCCTGAAGAATCCCAAGCTGGCCCTGGAGTTGCCAACGGCCTTCGGGAAGTCATACATGGGTGTGCATCTCTTGGCAGTGGCAGGTCAGCTCACGGGGGTGGACAAGTCCTTCATCATGTTTGCCAACCGTCTCAAGTTGGATGAAGCCTTTGGTTCCGGTGAATTCAAGGACGATGGATCCCGGAACACTATGTATGAAAATATTAACGCCATCTATGCGCAACTGGGCTTCAAGGTGGCGCGCGTTCTGAGTCTCAATGATCTGCAGGACCCTGCATTACTGCAGGAAGTTGAGGATGCGGATATTGTGGCCACCGTGTTTGAGACCGCGGGTTTTGGTGTGATTTCTCAGGAAAACGGGTATGCGGAGCGCCGCTTTATGGAACTCATGCGGGATCACGAAGAACCCGATGGATCTCAGTACCGGGCTGCTATTGTGACTGACGAAATGCAGTTGGTTCTTTCTATGAACTTCATTCATTCTGTGGGCGACGAAATGGAGCCTGAGGAGGCGTCCAGGCTCGCTCTGATGGAAACCCTTTTAGGTTTCTTCCAGACGGAGACGGACACGCTTCTGGCCCATGTCTTTGCAGGGGAGCTTTCTGATAAGGGAATTGAGAGCGAGGCACTGGAGGCCTTTGATAATGCTGTGGCAGCCAGTGGCGGCCAGGCTTGGGCATCTGTGCAGGCCTTAACCAATGCCTTTAAGCAGGATGGCAGGCTTGTCGGTCGCTTACTGAATGAATACATGCTGGAGAAGTTGGCCCGCATTCCGAACGTAGACTCGGCAGCTATTCAAAGGCTGCAGAACCTGGCCAAAGCAGTGCATCAAGTCGATAGTGTTGCCTATGAAGTTAACACTGCCAAGGGTGCTCTTGAAACAGCAGAGCGCGATTTCCAGCGGGCAGTGTTTGTGGGCGATACGGCCAGCCAAGCAAGGCTGGAGCAACAGATAGCACAGCTCCAAGTCAAACTGGCGGATGTTGAGGCCCGCTTGACTGAAGCAGAGACGCAGTTGACCGAGATGTTGCCCGGCCTTCAGGTGATGGAGTCTTTGACGCAGGTGATGCGAGCGGTCCATGGAACTAAGGGTACTCCGGAAGGTATTCACTGGCTTGGAACAGAAGAATCCGCCGCAACGGATGCTGTGGCCATGGCTCTGAATTTCTGGGCCGAGAATGCGCCCCAAGCGCGTTTGACCCGCTTTGCCAATGATGGGAAGGCTGCCTACATCGATCTGCGGTCTGTGCTTATTGATGAGGCCCGGGATGGAAGCAAGGAGAAAATCAGCGCCTTGTTCTCCGATGAGATCTTTGCGCTTCTTGCCCACCATCTGGCGAGTCAAGCTGTGGAAGACTTCCAAAATATGCGTGAAGCGGAACGGGCCCAGGCAGCTGCATCGGACAAGTTCTTTAGGATGGTAGCCGATGAGATGCATAACGGCGGGCTTGCCGTTTTTGCTGATCTTAGTCCCGAGGCGCAAAGCTCCCTGTGCACGGAAATGGAACGCCAGTTGCGCGAGGATAAGGCAGATACAGCGAGTCGCTTTAATCTGCGGGAGATGATCGGCGGCGTAGCCCAGTGGTATGACACCGCCTATGAAGGAGGCAGCTATGGGGTGCGTATTAATGGAGAAAAGAGCGCGTACGAGGTTGCAGAGGGTGTAGTGAGTGATGGGAATGTGGTGTTTCAAGTGATCCCCTATAGCCAGGGTGTGCCTTCGCCTTCCCAAAAGATGTCCAGCTGGGCACAGATCCTGCCCGCCACATTCTTGGGTCTTGCGCGTTTGGCTGGGCGGGACTTTGAGACCAATGAGGTGAGGGATCTCAAGGATCAGCCCGAGGTGCGCAGGATTACCGGCGGCATTACCCTGGATCAGTTGGCGACTGCTGTTGCAGAGGCGCGCACCAATCCGGAGAGCAAAACCGGCACCTTTACGGAGTTCCTGGCCGGGGCAGGGGTTGTGTGGTCCACGACCGCCACCCAGCGTTTTGGTTCCAAGCAGCTTTTGTCCGGTTTGGACAGCGTGGAGTTCAGTTCTACGATGCTTCTGGGCAACAAGTACTTGCGGGGCAACGAATCTGGCGTGAGGGCTCTGACCGGCCGCCTGGAATTGGGGGAGGAAGTGACCCAGGATCTGCTGGACAACCGGGGCCAGTACTATAACGAAGAATCCGTCCTGATGCGCCTGCGGGATGAGGATGTGCGTGGCTTCGGGGATCTCACTGAGTCTGTCCAGCGCAGTCTGGCGCGTATGGAAGAGCAGGCCCTGAGCAACATGATTTTTGTCGCCGAAGGCCAGGGCTTCCACTATCCGGATCTGGCCGTTCTTACCGAAGCTCAGCTGGCGGCTTACAACAGAGGACACGCAGCGGACGCGATTGACTTGGCCATCCATGCGGGAGACCGCTGGTTGGTCAAGGAGTGGGATGCGGCCACCCAGTCCTTTGGGGATTGGCAGGAGAATGACTTCAGTACGGATATTAAGAATCGGTACAACGGCCAGACCACCGGAAGGCGGACCTGGTCCATTTATAGCCGTGCCGATGTGGCGGGTGTGAGTATCGAAGGCAATGCTGATCTTTGGAACCAACGCTACAACGCGATGCGCGCCACCTTGCTGGAGGATATCTCCTTAACCACAGCCTATCAGTTCGATGCTGACCATAGCTTTATGGATGCCTTGCAGCGGGATCTGACGCTTGTGGGTGGGCGCACCGTTGCTCTGGATGCCTTGATGAATTTGGCGGCCGGCCACAACATGGCCTCGGATGAGGTTCTCTACTTGGCGGAGCGCTATATGCTGGGCTACCGGGGTGAAGAGCTCCGGGGTTCGCAATTCAGGTTGTCCGCAAAGGATGCCGAGGCGTTGGCAAGCAGCGCTCTTGAAGCAATCGCCAAGGCTATGGCCGAGAACGACTCTGTGGATTTGAGTGCGGCTCATGCTATTGAGGTTGCTGTCGCGATGTTCCGCGACGGTAAAGAACCCGCCAATGATGTGGACCGGAAACTCTTTAACCAACTGCAGGATACTTTGGCCAATAGCATTGACTTGCAGCTCATGGCCCGCGATGCCCGCAGAGATGCGCAGGGTGTTATCGCCTTTGACAAGGCGGGACAAGCGGGTTGGGTCGGTTTGGTGGAGACCGGTTTCACCGTGGCGAGCAACGAAAAGACTGAGTTGTCCGACTGGTTGCAGGGTTTGGGGCGCGCGTCCCGGCTCAAGAATCCGGAATGGCTGGAAGCTCACTTTGTGGGATCCGAATACGCGGGCCGTGGGCAAGGTCTGACTCTTGGGGAAGTCTGGGACACCGTGTCTAAAAATGAAATGACTGCTATTAGAGAGGAGCGCTTGTCGGGCGTGAACGAGGCTTTGACTGCGCTGCAGGTGGGAATGATCAAGGAGGCCATGGGCCAGATTATGGAAGGTTATGTCCAGCAAGTCCTGGCTGAAGTGGGTGCTGAGTGGGCTGATCTGGATGCGCATCAAAGAGGTATTTTGTTGAGTGAGGCCGACAAGCGCGCGCAGCAGGATGGGGATTACCTGGCTCTGGACCGAGAACGAATGGCCATCTGGAATAGTCAGGGCCGCTCCGCGGATAACACGGGCGGCGCAGGCAGTACCGTGGCCGAAAAACTGGAGAGAGATCTAATTGAAGCCCAAACCCGTATGTTGGGATGGCGTTATGCGGGGCAGAATAATGATGCCGGCTTGCTTGAACTGGACATTGACCTGAGCCAAGGCACACCGCAGATCCAGAATGCTGCCGGAGAACTTTATGAAAGTCTCTCGCCTCAAGGCCGGGCCATTTTTGATGGGTTGTTTGACCGGTATGTGGTGACGGTCAATGAAAACGGGACTCAGTTCTCGCCTGAGATACAGTGGCGCAGTGGACCCGATACGCGCAACTGGGCTTTGGACTTCACAGCGGATGAACGTTGCGTCTTTGCTCCGGCGGGTAAGCCCTTTACGCTTGCGGACTTTGCTCAGGGGGTCTCCAGCTTCAGGAGGAGCGATCTGCCCACCTTCAGCAAGTCCAGTACTCTGGCTGCAGCCAATTTGGTACAGGAACGCAGGACCAAGGTGGAGCAGAAGTTGCAGTCTGTGAATGCTTCCGATTCTCTGGCTGTTACCCGGGACCAGGTGCAAGAGTTGCTGGCAACCCAGCAGAGTGCCCGGGAATCCAACGGAGAGATTGAGGGTCTCAAGATTCACAACGCATCAGACTTGGCGGATGAAGTATCCGTTTATCTGAGTGCAAATGGCCATACCGAGGGAGAGGATTCCCTCAAGGTGTCGGGCCAGACCTTCTTCCACCTGATGAACCACGTAACACAACTGGACAACGGGGTCTTCAATCGCTTGGCCGCAATGACCGCCAATAATGCGGCGGCAGCTCTCGAACAGCAGTCTGCGGAGCTTATGCTCAGGGCAGCGGAAGGCCAGGCTTTTGTCGATTATGCCCAGAGAGCCGCGGCAGACGCAGCTCAGATGCGTTCCAACGCGGAGCGCTATGCTCTCGGGCAATATGCAGAAGGCGAAGTCGCGATGGTGACCGTGCAGGTGGCCAGGGCCTTGGTCGATGAGAAGGTTGTTAGCCTGGGCATGCCCTATGGCACTCACAATCTCGACAATGTGGAACTTCAGCTCGGGGCTGTGGACTTCTTTGGAGAGGCCATCCTGGGTAGTCTGAATTTGCAGGACTTGGCGGGCCTAACCGTTACCGGAGATCCTACACATCGTCTGGACACTTTGGCGGGTGTGTTGGAACGCACAGGGTCACCTTTGGCCGAGCCTGCTGCGGTTATCGTGAGGAATCGTCAGGAACTCAACGCAGCCCAGCGGCAGTTGGATGGGGCCCAGGCTGAATTCGATCAAGCCGAGGCCATGCGGGCCCGATTGCAAGAGCAATCCGCCAGCAGGAGTTTGCTCCAAAGAGGGGCCGATGCGGTTCGGAGTCTATTGGAGGAGCAGGAATCCACCACAGATCTCCGAGCGGCAGAAGAAGCCGAAACAAAGGCCCAAAAGAAACTCGACGAGGCCCAAGCCCGCTATGATGCTGCCGAGACCGGAGCTCGATTGACTGTGGATGCCGTGGCGGGTATAGCGCGAGCATTGGCTGAGGACGCGGACAGCGCAGGCCGCATTCGGCAGCTGCATGTGCAGGGTGCTCCGGATGATGATGACGATCCGGAAGTATTGGTCAATACCGTGCAGGGGTTGCTGTATAACTTTGCTTTGCCCCAGGTGAGTTCGGAGAATAGAAATCAGGCCATTGAGAATGTGCAAACAACCTTGGCAGCGATGGAAGAACTTACCGGGATGGACAGAGAGGCTCTCAGTATTGACGAGCTCCATGGCCTGGCATCTGCTCAAGACCGTCAGCGCTGGCAAGCTGTGGTGGATAACGCCACGGATGAAAAATCCGTGGTTGTGATTGCAGCCCAGGCTTTGATCGATACACTGGAAGAGGGTCAGGATTCCACAAACAATCGCTCCGAAATCCTGAGGCTTTTGGATGGCGATTTCCCGGATCTAAATGAGGGACAGAGAGCTCAGCTTTTGCTTGGGTTGACTGACACTGAAGCAGATTTGGCGCGCTTCCGTTCAGATCAGAGCCTTAAGGATCTGAAGACCTACCATGAAGTGTTGGGAGTGGCTGCCATGACTCCCGAAGAGTTTGCTCAGTGGCAGGTCCGTAACCAGCGCAATCAGCGCGAGCAGATGGGTGCACAGGCCCAGACCCAGCAAGACTTCCTGAGACCTAAGCTGGCAGCCTTGTCACAGGCCATGCCGGACAATCCGTTCGTGTCCTCCATCCAAAATGCAATGGATACCGTTGAAGTGCTTGGATCTGTTTTGGATACCGCGGGCCTGAATGCGGAGGCCCGCAGGGTGCAGGTCCTGCGCAATCTGATCCAAGGAATTCAGCAGAGTTTGCCCGGCTTGGTCTTGGGAACCGAAACAATGTTGTCTCTTGGTCAGGTGTCGGGTCAACTTATTGCTGAGGGCGCGGATTCAACGGAAGCTCAGTCTCAGATCCAGAGCCTTTGGATCCAGACTTTGGTGGACCTGATGTCAGACCAATCCGAGGAAAGCTTGTCCCAGCCCAGGCCTCAGATACCTGCCCATCTGCTGCAAATGCTCGGCGGGCAGATGCCGGGTCTTGGGGATGATGAGACGCAGGCAAGCGCCTTGCCTCTTGAAGTGGCGCAGCAGGCTTTGACACAGATCCAGAGCGGCGAAAGCGTGCAAGAGGTTATGAATGTCTTGAGTGGGGACCTTAGTGAAGAGGCGAGTGATGCTCTGCAGGACTTCCTGGCCTTTGCTCAGAGCATGAGCTTTACCACCGAGAATGAGGGTGTGACTACAACCTATATGGGTGGCCAAGTAGTCAATCTTGTTTCTGCCGGATCCCAAACCCGTGTTCAGGCTACCAATGCCTTTAACGATCCTTGGAGCTACACCAGGACAGAGATCGACGGCATGATGCGAACAGTGGTTGACGGCCAAGTCCAGAGCCTGGAATTCAACGGCGCGGTTGTCAACAACGTGGAGTATGCCCAAAACGGTCAAGTGGCCGCTTATCAGGTGTCTGTCCGTGTGTCGCCTGAGGTCACGCTCATTCAGCGTCTCACGCCGGTTCAGCCCACCAATGATCCGGGCGCGGATCTGCAGAGGCAGATGGAGCAAGCCCTGAACACATTGAAAGAGGTTGGTGGAGTGGATCCGGAGAATGTGTCTTGGATTCCGGCAGTGGTTGGACCCAAGTTGAGTGAGGCTCTTGAGACCGTCAATCTCTTGGCGCCCATTATCTATACGGAGCGGATTCACAGAGAGTCGATATTGAGTCAGATTCCAGTGAGTGCCCTGGATTTGGTTCTGGCGCATGGTACGGATGAGGCTCGCGGCACCGCTCAATCCCTGTCCGATTCGCTGAACTTGCCTGCTCTGCAGGATCTTGCCGGAGCCCTTACGCGGCAGATCGAGCAACCGGCGGCACTGGAGTCCGCCGGGAGTGAAGCTCCGGCTGATGAAGTAACTGCAGCTGTCCAAGCTGAGCCGGAAGGCCTGAAGCTGGACACCAGGGCGATTATCGCCCTGGCGCACACGCCGCGAGGTTTGGCTGTGGAGGCCCAGGCGTTGGCCCGGCAGTTGTTGCAGAGCGGTAATGTGGATCAGGCACTGGATCTGCTGCATAGCTTGGCGAGTCAGACCGAGATGGGTGAGGCCGCCCAGATTGCAAGTGTGATTTTGAGTGCCATGTATGCGGGCTACCAGTGGACTCCTTGGTTTGAGGTTCCCGAGGGCCGGGAACAGCGGCCGTTGTCGGAACTCTTTGAAGGATCCTACGCTCGCAGCTCCTATGCGCTTCAAGCAGGAGCTCCGGTTAGCTTGAGTGTGCGGGGTCAGGAAGGCACCAATCTGATGCAGCAGGTTTTGGTGACCACAAACAGTCTTCGCTTGTGGTCCGAGCGTCATCAGGAGCCGGAGGCCCAGGCAGAGGTTCTGAGTCACTTGATTCGCATGCTTCAAGATATTCAGGCTGGAGTTACTGCTCTTGAGTTGGGTCTGGGGCAGTTCCCGAATGCAGACAGAGACATTGTCCTGGCTTCCTATGAAGTGCTTCAGGATGAAATTCAGTCCACAATCTCGAATGTGGTGGGCTCTATGTTCCGCTCAAGCAATGTCCAAAACGTGAGTGTGTTGGCCAATGCCTTGGAGGCGGAGGGTGTTGTTGCGGACAATGTGGCCCAAGCTCTATCTGCTTTGCCGAGGTTCCAGGGCTACAACGGACTTCCCAATGCCGCAGCTCAGATCAGGACGGAGATTGATTTGTGGTTGGCTTTGGCCGGGATGGATATCTTGGCGGATGCTCCCGCAATCATGGGTCCGCTCGCCATTGAGCAGGTGGTGACGCCTCAGAATGATTTGAGGATTTATGAGGATGGCCGCATTGTGTCCGTGGAGAATGCCAATTCGGTGGCAATAGAAATTGACTATGGCCTGGGCGGCGTGGAGCAATATCGTGTCCATGGTCCGGATGGCATGGACCGTCAATTCGTTTCTCGGGACGGGACTTTGGATTTTGCAGCCCAGATGGCTGGGGCTTTACAAATCCTAAGTTCGGATAATGTGGCGGTTGAGCAGGCCACTGCCGCGATTCAGGATTTGGAAGCCTTGAGCAGCTTCTCCCGTATTCCGGTGCCGGTTAATGAGATATCCTTGACGGCTTTGCAGACTTTGGCAGGTTCCGAAAGCAGCATGGCTGCGGTAGCAGAAAGCTATTTGAGCAATCGCCGCAGTGCAGTGCTTCAGGGTCTGGGATTTGGTGCGTTACCGGCGCCTGCTGAATTGGCTGATGCTCTTCTGTCGATTACCGGCACGGATGCAGTGCCCGAGGCGCAAGGGGTTAACGGATTGATCTCGCAGATCAATGAGGGCATCAGGCTGCGCCGCGCCGGGGATCCTGAGGACTTGCAGGCTTTCAACACAGTCCTGCTTCAGCGTGTGGCTGAGACCCAGGCGTTGTTTGAAAACGTGGCGCAATCGGCATTGACTCCGGGCATCCAGTACTTGAGTCAATTGGTGGCTGCTGGCTTAAGCCTGGAGCTGGTTTGGGATGTCTTCCGTAATACAGAGGATGCGGCAAGTTTGCAGGCGCGCTTCAGGTCCCACTATGCAAACCGGAATTTGGCGGGCGAAGTGGCCAACGGGGAGCCTATTGTGGTTCTGGGTGGGGATCAAACCAGGGCTTATACAGGGCAGCCCGTTTTGGATATGAGGATTACCCTGAACAGCTTGAATAACCGGCCCTTTGGGGAGGATGCGCCGCCAGAGCTGCATGCTTCCGCCTTGATGGCCATGGGTCGCCTGCTGGCCGATGTGAACGTGGGCCTTAGGACGCTGAGTGCTTCGGATCCGCAAGATCGGGATCTGGATACCCAATACCAGATCGTGGCCTATGAGGTTTTTGCCAATCAGGTCTCCGAGACGATTGCGCAAAACGTGTACGCATTGATGGAGCAGGCCCGCGCGACCTCCGGTTCGGCGGTCTGGTGGGCTATGGCTGAAGCGATGCAGCGGGACGAGAATTACTCTGAGGCCGAGGCTGTGGTGGGAGCTCTGTCCTCTGTCTTTGGAGGCAGAGCAATGAATATGTTTACTCAGCACATGACTGAGATGGGGGAGCCCTATGAGGCCGGTTCCGAGGAGCTCGGGCCCGTATTGGACTTTGTGGGGCTAATGGGTGCCTATGCATCCTTGATGGATGACGTGGCTGGAGTGGACCTGAGGCCTGAATCATTCACTCAGACTCGGACTGAAGAGCCTGCAGCGGAGGCTGCTGCGGAAGAGGATGCGTTGAGTCGAGCGCTGCGGCGCCTGATCAACCAGTCTTCCGGAGCGTTGGGAGACGCGACAGGTCTCTGGAGTGTTCTCAACGGGGCCCTGCCGTTCATGCGTCAGAACAATCAGGTGTTGACGCCAGAGGCCGCTGCTGCGGTAGTGGGCCGGACCCAACTTGATCTGGGTGTTTTGGAAAGAGATCTCGATGCGATCCAAAGCCAACTGGCAGGCTCAGCCATGAGTCCTGAGATCCGTGCTCGTTGGCAAGAGGCATTGGGGCAGCTGGAGCGTGCCGCAAGAAGAGCTTCTGCTCCTGAAATCCGAATCACATCTCAAGAGATCCAGATTGGTGGCCAGCTGTTTACCCAGCCCACAGATCCGCAACTTTTGACGCCGGTCCAGGTTGTTCGTGAGCAGAGTCAGGCTTCCGATTGGATCGAGGTGGTGCGCAATGTGGACAGGGATGCGGAAATTGAGGAGGCAGTGAGAGATTTTGGTTACGCGTTGTATGATGCTTTCACTAATCGGCAGTCCAGCACGACTCAGAATGAACAATACTGGAATACAATGAGGGCCTTGACTGCGGTCGCGTTTGGAGTGAGTCCGCAGCAGGCGCAGGGGATGATTAATGAAGCTCAAGTGCATTTGGGTGGAGATCATCTTATGGGCTTCTTGCATCGGTTGAACCTGGCTCTTGTGGAGTATGGATTTGTGGTCGGGTGGCCGAGTGCTGGATATCTGGCTGGGAGATATGCCCGAGTGGACCGCTATCGAGTGGTGGAACCGCTGCGCCTGAGGTTTAACGGCGACCGGCCTGCACTTGAGGTGATGACCAGTACCACGGAGGATGCGCGCCGGTGGTTTGGAACGGACGAAGGTATTGGAGGGGTTGCTGACGGCCTGGTGGCTGCTATTAACGGCAACTACTTTGGCGAAAGTGCAACTCTGGCAGAGAGAAGCCTTGCGGCGCCGGCTGCCGACTCAGGTTGGGAATGGACTGCGGATCAGTTGACTGCCCTGGCACCCCTCGTAAATTCGATAGAGGGAATGGATCAAGAGCACAGGAGACAGTTCTATTTGCAGCTGGTGCGCCAGGAAGAACTGCTTCACTTGGTTGATATGCAAGCCTTGAACGCAATTGCCCCGCAGAATGTCTTGATGAGTCAAGATTTTTCTTTGGAGCAGCAGATTGATGCGGTGTTCGGGCCGGTTCGAAACACTCCCTTTGGACAGCTGTTTGGTCAGGTCTTGCAGCACCAGATCAGGATCATACCAGACCAAACTCGAGTGAGTGGTCCCTATATTGCTGGGGAGGTTTTAGAGGGTCATGCTAATGTGGCGCAGCTTCTCAGTGCCCAGTCCAATGAGGAATTGGCCGTGGTCTTGGGGCATTTGTTCCGCGAGGCGAATTTTGTGCAGGCCGCACATTACCGTCACACAACGCAGGTTCTGCTTCAGCTATTGGTTGAATTGATGGATGGGGATATCCGGTACGTTAGCGAAGATTCGGCCGTGGATGCGAGCCTGGGTGCTTTGGAGCCTGGGTTGATTTCGCGGCTGGTTTCGGCGGCCCAGTCCGGTGAGCTTCTTAATTTGATTCAGCGGTTGCGTGGCCAAGATGCGAGAGTGGAGATTCCCGCAGCGCCGTTTGATATGCCCACAACTCCGGTCGTAGCGGCTGCAGTTGAGTTCCAAATGCCCGCAGACACGAGCCGGATTCAGCGGCTTGAGGAAGTGATTGAAATGGTTTCCGGCGAGAACTGGTCCGTTCCTGTGACGGACCGTGTATTTGACCGAAAGATGGAGCAGGCCATTGCGAACTTGAGCCGGTTCCTGGAGTCGCAGAAGCCCGGGCAATGGAATGACCGGATTGCCGCACAGCTACAAGGTCTATGGAGGGAATTGGCGGGCTTGGTGGATGCCGGAGACTTGGCGGACACATACTTGTCTCCGCAACAGGCCCAAGACCGCACGGATATGTTCTTGCAGAAGCTGAATCTTCTCTTGGCCCCGAAGGGATGGCTAGTGGGTTACGGAGCTCAGAAGTCGGCTATGGGCCAGCCTCTGAGGTCCAGCCGTGTCCAGCAGTACCAGGTTTCGGCAGAGCTCGGGCGCGATGGAACCCCTCTGTTGATCACACTTACCAAAGAAAGAGAAGAGAGAAATTGGTATCCACCGTCCATGTTGGCCTTCTGTGATCCCATTTCGCACATCGTCAGCTACTCAGGAGCACTGGCGCCCAGTGCATCCCAGCCTTCACCAATACGGGGGCTGATGGATGCGGCCAGGGGTTCGGGTCTCACTTGGAGCGCGCAGCAGGAGGCTGCATTGGCTCCCATGCAGGGACTTGAGACTTTGAGTCCTGAAGAAGGCCTTGAGTTCCAGTGGAGATTAGCCGTTGCTGAAGAATTGATCCACCTAGTGGACAGTAAAGCTGTAAATGAGGCGAATCTCAAGATTAGAGGGGTTCCGTTCTTGACCAATCCTGCAGTTGGAAGGCGGGAGCAGGTGCAGGCGCGCTTCGGCGCTGATGCGAATTTGCCGGTTGTGGTTGCTTATGGCGAATTCCTTCAGAAGCAGCTTTCAGTGCTGGGGGACAAGACCCCCGGTGACAAGATATATCTCTGGGAACTGTTGCATGAGGCGAGCGCGGATATGCAACAGCTCTTGATGGTGGAATCTCCCCAAGAGCTTAACGCCATGGTGACGGCCAGGCTCCGGGAAGCCAATTTCAGCGAAGATTACAAGGGCATTTACAGGGTTGTGGGTGTGGCCATGGTCCACTTCCTGGCAGGGCTTGTGAGTGGGAACCTGGATGCGCTAATCGCAGGTCCGGTTCTGCCCACCAAGGTGCAAGAGTTGTCGCCGGAAGTGATCTCAACTGTTGCCCGGTCTTTGGCCTCGGGCCAGCTATTTGATCTGATCCGCCAGCTTCGCGGTGAGGAAATCCTCCCCGATCTTTACGTAAGTCCGGATGCGGCTGGAGTGCGCTCTACTCAGGACTTTGAGGCCGCTGCCAGAGGCGCAGAGGCCGCCGGCACTTCCGCCTAAGACTTAAACCCAGGCCCTCTCTGCGAGGGGAGGGCCTGTGCTTTGACTAGTTAGAAAAAAGACTGAAAAAGTTTTGTAGTTGTGTTAAAGTAGGAGGTAAATCATGAGCAAGCCGGACCCGGCTGCGGACCCCTCGGATCGAGGCGAGCAGCCCGAACAGCCCGGAGAATTGCTGGAGAGCTGGGAGCGCCGCGCCCTTTCCCGGAGTGAGGAGCTTCGCTTCTTGGACCGGGCCAAGAAGGCCGTGCGCGAGGCCCGCAAGATGGGCCAGCGAATCTTCTTTTTGTGATGCGTTCTGTCATTCCCGCGAAAGCGGGAATCCAGTTGTCTCAGTGCCCCAAGTGGATCCCCGCTTTCGCGGGGATGACAGAAGAGTCGCAGGGATGACAAGCGCAATGCATGGCTGTACCATATTGCAAAGCCTATCTAAGGGGGAATAATCCATTGAAAGATGTTCAGGAGCGCAAATTCAACGGGATGTGGCTGGAGGTCTTCATTTTTGTGGGCCTCCTTTGTTTAGGCGGCCTGGGTGTGGCCCAGGTTTTGAAACTGCCGTCCGAGGGGCACGCCTCGCCGTCTCCGGGTGCTGCCATGATTCCGGCGCCGGATTTGAGCAGTGTGCCGCACACGCTTGTGGACAATTTTGATAAGGGAAAGACCTCCGGGGTGTTTACGGAGCGCGAGAATTCCCTGGGTGCTTTCCAAGGCACCTTTGCCAAACGGCCTTCCTATACACTCATCACAAAATCCCAGGAACACCGGGTCGGAGCCACCGGCCAAGGCCTGATCATTGACTTCCAGACCAAAGGGGGCTGGTGCGGCTGGTACACCCTGCTCAACGGCATTGATGTGTCGGAATACAATGCGCTCACTTTTTGGATCAAGGGGGCGGAGGGGGCGGAGAAATTTGATGTGGGTTTTGCCGACAAGCAAATGCAGGACCTGGAGATTGACGCTGTTTACGCCGGTTTGGTCAGCCCCTTCCTTCCTGCGGGCCGTGTCACCACCGAGTGGCAGCAGGCCAAGATTCCGATTTCGCGCATTTCCGCTCAGATCAATTTGGAAGAGATGGGTTCCCTGGTGTTTTGGTTCCGCTACGAGGGCACGGGCCGGGTCTATGTGGATGATGTGATGTTTGCCAAGGATCCGGGCATTACCAAGATTGAGGAGGAAAACCGGCCCCGGGCCAAGAAGGTGGAGGGCCATCCGCGCTCCCTCTGGGTCTGGAAGATTGACCCCGTCAATAACCTGCGCGCGCGCGCGGATATGTGGCAACTTTGCGAAGAAGCGGCCATTGAAATTCTTTACCTGTATTTTGGGGAATTCGACAAGGATGAAAATCCCGAATACACGCGCAAGCTGGAAGAGTTCCTGGAGCAGGCGCACGAAAGGCATATTGAAGTGGAGGCGCTCGCAGGCAATCCGGTTTGGTGTTTACCCGAATACCACGATACTTGTATCGGCTGGATCCGGTCTTTCCTGGAATACAATGCCGAGCGGCCGGAATCCCGATGGATCAAAGGGGTTTCCATGGATGTGGAGCCGTATCTGACCAGCGAGTGGAACACTGACCGGGAGATGATCAAGCGGGAGTACATCGTGCTTCTGGGCAAGATGCGGGAACTCATCGACAGCTATAAGCAGCCGGGTTTCCGGCTGGGGGCGGCTGTGCCGGTGTTTTACGACACTGTGGATGACGGGGAATTTGGCCGGACTGTCTTTAGCTACTTGGATTATATGGCCCTTATGTCCTATTACGATACCCCGCGCCTAATGATTGACCGTTCCAAATACTTTGTGGATCTGGCAACGGAGTTGGGGAAAAAGGCGAGTTTGGGGGTGGAGACTCAGGATTTGATTGCCATGAACCAGGGCTTGCGCCGTAACACATATATAGAGGAAGGCTGGATCCAGATGGAGAAGGATATGGACAAGGTCATTGACCATTTTAAGGACCAGCCCGGCTTTGAGGGCATTGCCATGCATTGCTATTACAGCTACCGGCTCATGCAAAAGGACCGGGATGTGCCCACGGAGGAGCGCCCGGATATTGAAGCTCAGCAGCCCACACTGGCGGTCCGGGCCCCGGGGCCGGTGACCATAGACGGGAATTTGGACGACTGGGATCTTTCCCAGCCTTTGGAAATTCGCGCTAAGAACCAGGTGGCTTTTGGCGCGGGCGCTTGGTTGGGGCCCCAGGATTTGAGTTATACGGGATACCACATGTGGGATGAAGATGCGCTTTACGTGGCCTATGAGTTCAAGGACGAAAAGGTGGTTCAGGAAAAGACCGGGGCCGATATGTGGGAAGGGGACCATATGGAGCTTTGGGTGGATGTGGAGTTGCAGGCGGACTATGAAGAAGCCGTGAACTCGGCGGATGATTTTCAATTCGGTCTGAGCCCCGGAAATTTCGGCACCCTTCCCCCGGAAATTCATGTATGGACCCCGGATCTGAACCCGGAGCAGCTGGCCCAAGTGACGGATATGCAGATTGGCGCTTCCAAGACCGGGGACGGGTATCTCCTGGAAGTGCGTTTGCCTGTGTCGGTCTTGTATATGGCTTTGGACGAGATCAGCGGCAACACAACGCCGCATAAGCTCAAGAAGGGCCACTACATGGGCCTGATGGCGGATGGAAGTGATACGGATGCCGCGGACCAGCCCCAAAAGGCCGTGATTTCAAACTCCGATGCGCGTCAGTGGGGCAATCCCTGCCGATTCAAAATCCTGAGGCTGGAGTGATGCGGCGCTATTGTCATCCCCGCGACTCTTCTTGTCATCCCCGCGACTCTTCTTGTCATCCCCGCGCAGGCGGGGATCTACTGGAATCACTGAGACAACTAGATTCCCGCTTCCGCGGGAATGACATACTTGCGATTGTCTTTCTGGCAGTCTTTCTTCTTTCTGCCTTCTCCGCTCCTCCCGCTTTTGCCGAATCCCCGGGCGGCGTGACTCTGCTGGAGCTGCCGTCCATGCCCGAGGACACTTTTTTGACTGACGACGAGCGCAAGTTCGGTCACCGGGGCAAGATCGGCGGCTTTGTCTTTCCTCCCTCCCGCTATGGAATTTT